>NZ_JABMCA010000029.1:0-113662 GCF_014706005.1 Actinomadura sp. RB99
CCGCCGGGCTGGCGCTGCGCCGGCTCGGCCATCCCCTGCCGGGCTGAGCGCCCGGCCGAGCCCCGCCCGGCCGTGCGGGCGCCGCCGGTGGCCGACCCCGCCGGACGCCCCGCCGAGAGGCCGGAGAGGACGGCGACGCCGCCGTCCGGCTCATCACGATGGACCCCACCGCACATCCGCTCCGTTCGCGGACCTGGGGGCCATCGTGATCGAGCTGTGACCACGGGGGCTCGAGATCCGCCGGCGCGGTGCCGGGGGCACCGTGGCCGGTGGGACGACCGGTCACCGGCGTGGCTCGTGCGCGGTTCGTGCGCGGCGACCCGGGCCCGTCCGGCGCCGCGAGTCGACAGGGCGGCGGCGAGCGGTTAACGTCGCGACGTCCGAAGCGAGCAGACGACCACGTCGGGGGGCCTGGTCAGGTGCATGCCACTCATGTCCGCGGATAGCCGGTCGCGACGCGCCGGAACCGCCCGCCGGCGGCCCCGGCGGGGCGGTGCTGCGCGGCTGGCGCTGGCCGCGGCGGCCGCGCTGGCGCTCCCCCTCGCCGGATGCGCCGGCGGCGGGCCGGACTCCTCCGCCCACCCGGAGTCGCCGGGGGCGTCGGGTCCATCCGGAAAGAAGGCGCCCGTGACGAAGTCCCCGGACGCGTGGGTCCCCGGCTACGTCGCGAAGATGAGCCTGGAGCAGAAGGTCGGGCAGCTGTTCGTGCCGACGTTCTCCAGCCGCGCGAGCGCCCTGGCGATCATCCGGAAGTACCACGTCGGCGGGTTCATCTACTTCCCGGAGAACTTCGGCTCGCCCGCCGAGACCGCCGCGCAGTCGAACGCGCTGCAGAAGGCGTCCAAGGTCCCGCTGCTGCTCGGCGTGGACGAGGAGCAGGGCATCGTGTCGCGGACGCCGTTCATCACCCGCTTCCCCGGGAACATGGCGCTCGGCGCGACCCGGAGCACCGCGGACGCGCGCGCCGCCGCGCGGGTCACCGCCACCGAACTGCACGCGGTCGGGATCAACCTGGACTACGCGCCGGACGCCGACGTCAACGTGAACCCGCGCAACCCGGTGATCGGGCTGCGCTCGTTCGGCTCCGACCCGGCGCGGGTGTCGCCGCTGCTGACCGCGGCGATCGCGGGCTACCAGGACGCCGGGGTCGCCGCGACGGCCAAGCACTTCCCCGGGCACGGCGACACCGCGACCGACAGCCACACCGGCCTGCCCGTGATCACGCACTCGGCGGCGCAGTGGCGGAAGCTGGACGCGCCGCCGTTCAAGGCCGCGATCGCCGCCGGCGTCGACCTCGTCATGACGGCGCACATCGTGGTCCCGGGGCTCGACGAGTCGGGCGACCCGTCCACGCTGTCGAAGACCGTGCTGACCGGGCTGCTGCGCGGCGAGCTCGGCTACCGGGGCGTGATCACCACGGACTCGCTGCAGATGGCGGGCGTCCGGGAGAAGTACGGCGACGCGGTCGTGCCCGTGCGGGCGATCAACGCGGGCGCCGACCAGCTGCTGATGCCGCCGAGCCTGTCCAAGGCGTACAACGCGGTGCTGGCGGCCGTCCGGTCCGGGAAGATCACGCAGAAGCGGCTGGACGAGTCCGTCACCCGGATCCTGAGCCTCAAGCAGAGGCGCGGGCTGTTCACGGCGCCGCCGGCCGACCCGGCGAAGGCGTCCGCGCGGATCGGCACGCCGCAGCAGAAGGCGACCGCGCGGCAGGTCGCCGAGCACTCGGTCACGCTGGTCCGCAACGACCGGGGCGTGCTGCCGCTGAAGGGCAGGAAGGTGAGCGTCACCGGTCCGCAGAGCGCGGAGCTCGGCGCCGCGCTGCGCGAGCAGGGCGTCGCGACGACCGCGCCGGGCACCGCCGACGTCCACGTGCTGACCACCCTGAACGCCGGGACGGCCACCGCCGCGCGGGTCGGCGCGCTGGCGTCCAAGCCGGTCGTCGTCGCGGCGATCGGCCGCCCCTACGACCTCGACCACGCCGGCGGCGCCGCCGCGACGCTCGCGACCTACTCCGCCGGCGCGACGTCGATCGGCGCGCTCGCGCGGGTGCTGTCGGGCGCGGTGAAGCCGGTGGGGAGGCTGCCGGTGCCCGCGGGCGGGCAACCCGTTGGTCACGGCTTGTCGTATTGATGGACGCGGGGCCCCGCGGACTGGGAAGATCGGCCCGCCTTCGCACCCCCGGGAGGTCCCCGTGCGCGTTCGTCCGTTCCTGCCCGCTCTGTCCCTGCTGCCCGCGCTGGCCCTCGGCCCGGCCGCCTGCGGCGGGAAGGAGGAGGCGGGGATGCCGCCGCTGACGCCCGAGCCGGGCGACTCGCGGCTCGTCGACGTGACCGCCCCGGCGAAGGACAGCCTTCCCGCACGGCTGGTGCTCTACAAGTACCTGCGCGGCATCGCCGCCGGGAACGTCAAGGTCTGCGCCCTGCTCGCGCCCGCGTACGACCGGGCGGCGTTCGGGCGCGCGGGCGGCTGCCGGTCCGGCGGGCTCGCCGCCGCCCGCGCGAAGCTGCGGCCCGCCGACCTGGCCGCGCTGCGCGGCGTGACCGTCCCGGTCTGCGACGACGGGCCGGGTGAGGGCGAGTACACGGTCGATTTCGCCGACCTGAAGTGGAAGGGCGACCCGGCGCGCCCGGGCGGGGTCCTGGCCGCGAACTACACGCTCGGCAAGACAGGGACCCGCTGGCTCATCACCGGCTGACGGCCGCCCGCGGCAGCGCCCGCGGAGAGACACGGCACCCGCGGTGGGACGCGGCGCCCGCGGTGGGACGCGGCGCCCGTGTCGGACGCTCGCGACGGGCCGCCCACCCCGACGACCCGCCGCGAGCGTGCTCAGACGCCGAGCTCGGCCAGGCCCGGCAGGTGGTCGCGCGCCGCCTCGCGCGCCTGCTCCGCGGAGCGGGCGGCGCGGGCCGCCTCGGCGGCGCGGCGGCACTCGTCCAGCGTGTGCCGGGCCAGGGCGGCCCGGACGAGCGGGAGGGACGGGGCGCTCATCGACAGCGACGTCACGCCGAGCCCGACCAGGACGCAGGCGAGCGCCGGGTCGGCGGCCGCCTCGCCGCAGACCCCGCACGGGACGCCCGCCGCCGCCGCAGGAGCGACCAGGTCGAGCACGGCGGGCTGCCACGGGTCCTGCAGGTGCGCGAGGCCGCCGACCTGCCGGTCGGCAGCGCACGCGTACTGGGTCAGGTCGTTGGTGCCGATGCTGAAGAACTCCACCTCCGGCGCCAGGTCGCGGGCGCGCAGCGCGGCGGCCGGCACCTCGATCATGACGCCGGGATGCGCGATGCCGGCCTCCCGGCAGGCCCCGGCGAAGAACGCGGCCTCCGCCGCGTCCGTCACCATCGGCGCCATGACCTGGAGCTTCACGCTGAGCCCGGCGGCGGCGCGGGCGAGGGCGGCGAGCTGCGCGGTCAGCACGTCCGGATGGCGGCGCGCCATCCGCAGCCCGCGCTCGCCGAGCGCCGGGTTCGGCTCCTCGCCGGGAGGCGGGAGGAACGCGAGGGGCTTGTCGGCGCCGGCGTCGAGCGTCCGGACGACCACGCGGCCCTCCGGGAACGCCTCCAGCACCTTGCGGTAGGCGTCCTCCTGCTCCTCGTCGGACGGCGGCACCGACCGGTCGAGGAACAGGAATTCGGTGCGGTACAGGCCGACGCCCTCCGCGCCGTTCGCGAGCGCGGCGTCCAGGTCCTTCGGCCCGCCGACGTTCGCCAGCAGCGGGACGGCGTGCCCGTCCTTGGTCGCGCCCGGCCCGGACGCCTCCGCGAGCGCGGAGTCGCGGGCCGCGGCCGCGGCGAGCGCGGCGGCGACCTCGGCCTCGGACGGGTCGGGCCGGACGGTCCCGGCGGACCCGTCGACGAGGACGCGGGTGCCGTCGGCGAGCTCCGTCGCGCCCGGCAGCGCCACCACGGCCGGGACGCCCATCGTGCGGGCGAGGATCGCGGTGTGGCTGGTCGGGCCGCCCTCCTCGGTGACGAACGCGACGACCTGCGCCGGGTCGAGCACCGCGGTGTCGGCGGGCGCGAGGTCCCGCGCGACCAGCACGAACGGCTCGTCCGACTCCGGCACGCCGGGCATCGGCAGGTCGAGGAGGCGGGCGATCGCCCGGTCCCGGATGTCGTCGAGGTCGCTGACCCGGGCGGCCATGTACTCCCCCGCCCCGGCGAGCATCTCCCGGTACACCCCGAACGCCTCGAACACCGCGCGGGCCGCGGCCGTGCCCTCGCCGATCTTGGCGGTGACGCCGTCGGCGAGGCCCGGGTCGCGGGCCATCAGCGCCTGCGCGTTCAGCACGTCCCGGCCGTCGGTGTTACCGGCGGCCGCCGCGCGCGCGCCGCGCTCCTCCAGGTCGGCGGCGACGGCTTCCAGCGCGGCCAGCGCGCTGTCGCGTTCGGCCGCCGCGTCGCCGCCGTGCCGGGAACCGGCCTCCGGCTCCGGGACGGCGCCGGCGATGCGCCGCACCGGGCCCGCGCCCACCCCCGGGCTGACGCCCGCGCCGCGCAGGACCTCAGGCACCTTCCGGCTCCGGCGTGGACAGTAGCGCCTCCAGGCTGTCCAGCAGCTCGTCGGCGCCGTCGCCGTCGGCGGCCAGCACGACCTCCTCGCCGTGCCGGGCGTCCAGGCCGAGGACCGCGAGGATGCTCTTGGCGTTCACCGGCGAGCCCCCGCGCTTGGCCACGGTCACGTCCATCGGCGCCTTGGCCGCGGTCTGGACGAACAGCGCGGCCGGCCGCGCGTGCAGCCCCACCCTGGACTCGATCTTGACGTTGCGCTCGCTCACAGAATCTCCCTTGCGCCGCCGCGCACCCGCAGCGCGGGGCCCGGCTCGACATTGACTTCCTTCAGGTCCGCGACCACGTGGTCCGCCGCGGCGAGCGCCGCCACCGGCTGGGTGGTGGCGACGCCGACGCAGGTCATCCCGGCCGCCTTCACGGCCGCGACGCCCGCGGGCGCGTCCTCGAACCCGACCGCCTCGCCCGGCGGGACGCCCAGGTCGCGCGCGGCGGCCAGGTACCCCTCCGGGTGCGGCTTGCCGGTCAGGACGTCCCCGGCGGTCACGACGATGTCCATCAGGTCGCGGACGCCCAGCGCGGCCAGCAGCCGCTCGACGTACGAGCGCTGCCCCGACGTGACGACGGCCAGCGGCACGCCCGCGTCCGCCAGCGACCGCACCAGCTCGACCGCCCCCGGCACGGGGACGTCCGCCGGCACGCCGGGCGCCGTCTCGTACGCCACGGCCTGCTCGAACAGCTCCTCGGCGGTGCGGCCGGGGAACAGGTGCAGCAGCTCCTCCAGCACCTCGATGCCGCGGCGCCCCGCGAACGACCCGATCAGCTCGTCGTCGAACGGCACGCCGTGCGCGTCGAACAGCCGCGCCCACATCACCCGGTTGCGCGGCTCGGTGTCCATCAGGGTGCCGTCGAGGTCGAACACCGCCGCGCGCAGGCCGATCAGCCCCATCCGATCAGCTCCATGTGAACAGCTCGGCCCCCTTGACGACCTCGCCCGCCTCCACGACGTCCGACAGCGCGTCGGCGCCGGCGTCCAGCGCCACCACGGCGCAGATCGGCGAGCGGCCGCCCGCCTCGATGACGGCGGGGTCCCAGGCGACCACCCGCTGGCCGGCCGTGACCTGGTCGCCCTCGGCGACCAGCAGCTCGAACCCCTTGCCCTTCAGCTTGACGGTGTCGATGCCGAGGTGCACGAGCACGCCGTGCTCCTCCTCGTCCACCACCACGTAGGCGTGCGGGTGCAGCTTGACGATCTTCCCGGTGACGGGGGCGATGGCGTGGCCGGGGCCGCGCTCGGGGTCGACGGCGGTGCCCGGGCCGACCATGGCCTGCGCGAACACCGGGTCCGGGACGCCGGCGAGGCCGACCACCCGGCCGGCCACCGGGGACAGTACTCGGGTCATGCGGGGGTTCCTTCTGCTCGGTCGGTACGCGGGTCGGCGCGCCGCTGGGGCGGACTCGCGGCCCCGGGCGCGCGCCCGGGAACGGGTCAGTCGAGGATGTCCTCGATGTCGCTGGCGATGGTGTCGGCCTCCGGGCCGACGACGACCTGCACGACGGTGCCGCTGCGCATGACGCCGAACGCGCCCGCCTTCTTCAGCGCCGCCTCGTCGACCTTGTCGCCGTCGGAGACCTCGGTGCGCAGCCGGGTCGCGCAGGGCTCGATCTCCACGATGTTGTCGGCGCCGCCCAGCGCGGCGACGATGGCCTCGGCCTTGTCCATGTCGTTCTCTTCCCTCGGTGCGTCCGGTCAGTCCGTCTGGGTGACCTTGTTGAGGCCGCGCGGGACGTCGGGGTCGACGCCGAGTCGGCGGGCCAGGTTCTCGACCATGAGCTGGCCGGGGACGATGAGGCCCAGCGGCGCCACCCACTCGGGCAGGCCGGGGCCGGGCAGCGCGGCCGAGCAGGCGTCCGCCAGGCCGTCGCCGCCGCCGACGCCGAACGCCTTGGCGCCCGCGCCCTCCACCCTGCGCGCCAGCGCGATGGTGCCCGGCAGCGTCGGGCCGGAGTCGGCCGCGACCAGCAGCGCGGGGGTCTGCGCGTCGACCACGGCGATCGGGCCGTGCAGCAGGTCGGCGTACGACAGGCCCATGGCGTGCAGGTAGCACGCCTCCTTGATCTTCAGCGCGAGCTCCAGCGCGGTGCCGAACGCGATGCCCCGCCCGGACACGACCGTGCCGGGGACCTTCGCCAGCTCCTCGACGATCTCGGGCAGCGCCGGGGACGCCTCCGCCGCCGCGATCAGCCGCGCCACCTCGTCGGGGACGCGGCGCAGGTCGTCCACGGCGACGTCGGCGCCGAGCCCGAGGCCGAGCACCGCCAGCGCGGCGAGCTGGGTCGTGTAGGTCTTGGTGGCGGGGACCGCGATCTCGTCGCCCGCCTCGGTGATCAGCGCGACCTCGGCGGCCTCCGCCAGCGGCGACCCGGCGCCGTTGGTGACGGCGACGGTGCGGGCGCCGCAGTCCTTCGCCCAGTCGAGGGTCTCGACGATCTCCTCGGTCTTGCCGGACTGGCTGATCGCGACGGCGAGCACGCCGGACAGGTCCAGGCGCCGCTTGTAGGTCGTCGCGATGGACGGGGCGGCGAGGGTGGCCAGCCGCCCGGCGTGCGACTCCACCAGGTAGCGGCCGTACACGGCGGCGTTGTCGGACGAGCCGCGCGCGATGAACAGCACCTGCCGCGTCTCCCGGGCGAGCGCCCCGATGTCGGGCGTGCGCGGCAGCAGCGCGTCGATCGTCCGGCGCAGCGCGTCGGGCTGCTCACCGATCTCGGCGCGCATCAGACTGGTCATGATCCCCCTCCGAAGAGTTCCTGCCCGTTGATCCAGGTCGTACGCGCCCGGTGGTCCGGCCCGAGCCAGACGAGGTCGGCGGCCGCGCCGGGCGCGATGCGGCCGAGGTCGGGGCGGCCGATCAGGTCGGCCGGGACGCGGGTCGCCGCGTCGACCGCCGCGGCCGGGTCGAGGCCGAGGCCGATGGCGTTGCCGACCGCCTCGTCCAGCCGCAGCCCGGATCCGGCGATGGTGCCGTCGGCGCGCAGCGGCGGGCCCTGCTCGGGCATGGTGATCGGCTCGCCGCCCAGCTCGTAGGTGCCGGGCGGCATCCCGGCGGCGGACGCGGCGTCGGTGACGAGCACGACGCGTCCGGCGGCGGCGCGCAGCACCAGCCGCGCGACCTCCGGGCCGACGTGGTGCAGGTCGAGGATGAGGCCGGGGTGCAGCCGCTCGTCGATGAGCGCCTGGACGGCCACGCCGGGGTCGCGGTGGTGGACGCCGCTCTGCGCGTTGAAGATGTGGGTGACCTTGCGGGCGCCGGCGTCGGCCGCGGCGGCGACCTGCGCGGCGGTCGCGTCGCTGTGCCCGACGCTGACCAGCACGCCGGCCTCGGTGAGGCGGCGGATCGCGGCGAGCGCGCCGTCCCGCTCGGGCGCGAGGGTGACGAGCTTGACGAGCCCGGTCTCCAGCAGCGCCTCGACCGCTTCGGGCGCCGGGTCGGCGAGGTGCGCGGCGTTGTGCGCGCCCTTGCGCTTCGGGGAGAGGAACGGCCCCTCCAGGTGGACGCCGAGCACGCGGGCGCCGGGCGGCAGCGCGGGCAGCAGGTCGCGGGTGCGGCGCAGCGCCTCGGCCTGCACCGCGACGGGCGCGGTGATGAACGTGGGCAGGAACGCGGTCACGCCGGTCTCGGGGAGCCGGGCGACGACCTCGCGCCAGCCGGTCTCGCCGGCGTCCGCCATGTCGTGCCCGAAGAACCCGTTGACCTGGAGGTCGACCAGGCCCGGGGCGAGCAGCCCGTCGGCCAGGTGCGCGTCGGCGCCGGGCGGCGTGCCCTCGCCGGCCTCCGTGATGACACCGTCCTCGACGCGGACGTATCCCGGGGAGACCGCGCGGGTAGGACCGTCCGCGGGGGTCATGATCACCCGCTCCGCGGTGATCAGCAGTGATGCCATGGGGGTGCACTCTCCGTGATGCGACCGGTCGCCGCCTGCGCGGCGTACTGGTCTAGTCCGGACTAGACCAGTACGCACCATACTCCACGAATCGGATGGAGCTAAAGATGTCGGCCCGAACTCGTCCGGAACGTCCCTGCCAGGGGGGTCGTGACCTGCACGTTCACCTGATCTTGCACCCCCGGGCATGTGGCCCGGCCGTTACGGTTTCGTGCATTGACACGACTTTCCATAATGTGGTCTAGTCCGGCCTAGACCAGTACGAACAAGTCGATTCACGTCATCCGCCAACGCGTCGATACGGCCGCCGAGGCCATCGAGGACACCCCCAGTGACGACCATCGATCCGCACAGCCCCGTCCCGAAGTACTTCCAGCTGCGCGCCATCCTGCTCGACCTCATCGAGAGCGCCGAGCTCCCCGTCGACGCCCCGATCCCCTCGGAGCGAGAGCTGTGCGTGCGGTACGGGCTGTCCCGCATGACCGTCCGCCAGGGCGTCGACCAGCTCGTGTCGGAGGGGCGGCTGTACCGCGTCCCCGGCAAGGGCACCTTCGTCGCCCGGCCCAAGATCGAGATGCCGCTGCGGCTCGTCTCGTTCACCGAGGACATGCTCGCCCGCGGGCTGCGGCCCGGCGCCGTCGACCTGGACCGCCGCACCGTCCCCGCGGACGCCCGGCTGGCCCGGATCTTCGAGGTCGAGCCCGGCACCGAGATCCACGTGATCGAGCGGCTGCGCACCGCCGACGGCGAGCCCATGGCGCTCGAACGCGCGCACATCCTCGCCTCGCTCGCGCCCGACCTGCTGGACCGCCGCCTCGCCGACCGCTCCCTGTACGGCGTCCTCGAAGCGGTGTACGGGCTGGTCTTCGACGCCGGGGACCAGACCATCGACGCCAGCCTGGCGGACGCGGCCGACGCCAAGCACCTGCAGATCCCGAAGGGCAGCGCCGTGCTGCTCCTGCAACGCCGCTCCTACACCGGAGGCGTCTGCGCCGAGCTGGGAGTGTCGACCTACCGGGCCGACCGCTACCAGATCCACACGGCACTCGGAAATCCCCCGCCGCACTCCTGACACACCCCTGAGGAGGAACCTCTCGATGACTTCGACCACCGTGGACGCCGCGCCGCGGCGGGGGTCGCGCGCCCTCGCGGTGCTGCAGCGGATCGGCCGCAGCCTCATGCTGCCGATCGCCGTGCTGCCCGCCGCGGCCCTGCTGCTGCGCTTCGGCCAGCCGGACATGCTCGGCAAGGACGGCCTCGGCTGGATCCGCGTCGCCGAGGTCGTCGGCGGCGCCGGCCAGGCCCTGTTCGACCACCTGCCGCTGCTGTTCGCGGTCGGCGTCGCGATCGGCTTCGCCAAGAAGTCCGACGGCTCCACCGCGCTCGCCGCCGTCGTCGGCTACCTGGTCTTCGACCAGGTCACCAAGATCATGTTCTCGCACTCGGCCGACCTCAAGGGCCAGGTGCTGATCACCAAGGTGACCGACGGGACCGCCGCGCCGGCCATCGACTTCGGCGCCAAGAACCCGACGGACGTGCTCGGCGGCATCCTCATCGGCGTCGTCGCCGCCCTGCTCTACCAGCGCTTCTACCGGGTGAAGCTGCCCACCTACCTGGCGTTCTTCGGCGGCCGCCGGTTCGTCCCGATCATCACCGCGCTCGCCGCGCTGGTGCTCGGCGTGCTCATCGGCTTCATCTGGCCGGTGTTCGGCGGCTGGCTCACCGACTTCGGCAACTGGATCACCGGCGCGGGCGCCGCGGGCGCCGGCATCTACGGCGTCGTCAACCGGCTGCTGCTGCCGTTCGGCCTGCACCACATCCCGAACTCGCTCATCTGGTTCGTGTTCGGCTCCTACAACGGACCGGACGGCGTCGTGCACGGCGAGATCAACCGGTACCTCGCGGGCGACCCGCACTCGGGCGGCTTCCTCGCCGGGTTCTTCCCCGTGCTGATGTTCGGCCTGCCCGGCGCCGCGCTCGCCATGTGGCGCGCCGCTCCCCCGCACCGCCGCTCCGCGGTCGGCGGCATCATGATCTCCGCCGCGCTCACCGCGTTCGTCACCGGCGTCACCGAGCCGATCGAGTTCGCGTTCATGTTCGTCGCGCCCGTGCTGTACGCGGTGCACGTCGTCCTCACCGGCGTCTCGATGGCGATCCTCAACGCCGCCGGCGCCCAACTCGGCTTCGGCTTCTCGGCGGGCGGCATCGACATGCTGCTGAACGCGTCGAAGGACAACACCAAGGGCCTGCCGCTCATCATCGGCATGGGCGTCCTGTATTTCGTCATCTACTACTTCCTCTTCAAGTTCCTGATCGTGAAGTTCGACTTCGCGACACCGGGACGGGAACCGGAGGACGTGGAGTCCGTCGCCGCCGACCCGGGGTCCAACCCGGAGCTGGCGGGCGGCGAGAAGAAGGCGTCGCGCCGCCGCAAGCAGGAGGCCGAACCCGCCGACTCCTCCAGCACCACCTGACCGACCTCTGCCACCTCGACGGCGGCGGGACGCCCTACAGGGCGCCCGCCGCCGTCCGCATTTCCGGGGCCGGGCTCCGGGGACCGAGACGGCGCCTATGGCGTTACGGCCGTGGCCGTACGTGGTCAGGGGCGTATTTTTCCGCTGCCTCGCGACTCCTGTTCAGAAACGAAGGGGGAGGCACTCATGGGACGACGTCCGGTCAGGAGTTCGGCGGTCCGCATCGTCCGGTACCGCGCCGCGCCGCCGCGGCCAACGGACGGCGCGCTGGCGCTCGATCCCGCGCAGGCGGCGGCGCGGCGGCGGGCCGCAGCGCCCGAACAGAAGGCCGGGGCACCGCCGGGCGGGGCCGTCCTGCCGGGCCGTCGCGGGCCGGGGCCACTGCGAGTGGTGCGGCCCGCGGACGGGATGGACGCGGAGGTCCGGGCCGTCGCCGACACCACGCTGCGGATCGTCGTCGAAGTGCTCGCCGGGACGCGCCCGCCGCACCAGCTGTCGCTGGTCGCGGTCCCGGCGGTGTGCCGCGGCCTGGCACCGCACCGCCGTGCGGTGCCCGACGGGCGGCGGATCGTCCCGCCGCGGGTGCTGTCCAGCCGATTGCAGCGCCCGTCGCCCACCATCGCCGAGGCGTCCGCCGTGGTCGTCGTGGCGGGACGCGTGCACGCGGTCGCGCTGCGCCTCCAGCACCTGCGCGGACGGTGGCGCTGCACGGCCGTCGAGACCACCGCCCCCTGACGGCGCCCCGAACACACGGCGGCCCTGACACAGCTCGGCCCTGCTACGGCGAGGCGCTGCTACGGCGAGGCGCTGCTACGGCGGCCCGTGAAACGGCGAGGCGGCCTCCCGGATGTCCGGGAGGCCGCCTCGTCAGCGCGTCGGCCCTACTTCTTGCTGCGCGGGTCGCCGTGGCAGCGCTTGAACTTCTTGCCGGAGCCGCAGGGGCACGGGTCGTTGCGGTTCACGCCCGCGTACTCGTCCTCCGTCTCCTCGGAGTGGTGCTCCACGCCGCCCTCGCCGTCGACGGTGGGCGCCGAGTAGTCCAGCTTCTTCGGACGCTTCGGCTCGTCGAGGCCCTTGGCGTGGATGACCGGCTCCTCCTCGGCCTCCACCGGGACGGTGTCGGACGGCTCCTCGCCGGCGCCTTCGGACGCCGCGGTCTTGGCGACCGACACCGGCTTCGCGCCCACCTGCGGGGCCTCCGGCTGCTCCTCGACCTCGACCTCGAGGTTGAAGAGGTAGCCGACCGACTCCTCCTTGATGCCGTCGAGCATCGCGTTGAACATGTCGTAGCCCTCGCGCTGGTACTCCACCAGCGGGTCGCGCTGTGCCATGGCCCGCAGGCCGATGCCCTCCTGCAGGTAGTCCATCTCGTACAGGTGCTCGCGCCACTTGCGGTCCAGCACCGACAGCACGACCCGGCGCTCCAGCTCCCGCATGACCTCGGGGCCGAGCTCCTCCTCGCGCTTGTCGTAGGCCGCCTGCGCGTCGTCGCGGATCTTCTCGGCGAGCGTCTCCGCGTCCAGGCCCGAGATGTCACCGTCCGCCTCGTCCTCGACCAGCTGGTCGACGGTGAGGCTGATCGGGTACAGCTGCTTGAACGCCTTCCAGAGCTTCTCGAGGTCCCAGTCCTCGGCGAAGCCCTCGTTGGTGGCGCCCGCGACGTAGCCCGCGACGACCTCGTCGATCATCCGGCGGACCTGGTCGTGCAGGTCCTCGCCCTCCAGCACCTTGCGGCGCTCGGCGTAGATGACCTTGCGCTGCCGGTTCAGCACCTCGTCGTACTTCAGGACGTTCTTGCGCATCTCGAAGTTCTGCTGCTCGACCTGGCTCTGCGCCGACCGGATCGCGTTCGACACGATCTTGGACTCGATCGGCACGTCGTCCGGGATGTTCAGGCGCGTCATGATCGCCTCGACCCGGGCCGAGTTGAACAGCCGCATGAGGTCGTCCTCCAGCGACAGGTAGAACCGGGACTCGCCCGGGTCGCCCTGCCGGCCGGACCGGCCGCGCAGCTGGTTGTCGATGCGCCGCGACTCGTGCCGCTCGGTCGCGAGCACGTACAGGCCGCCGATCTCGACGACCTCCTCGTGCTCGCCCTTCACGGCCTCCTTGGCCTTCTCCAGCGCCTCCGGCCAGGCCGCCTCGTACTCCTCCGGAGTCTCCAGCGGCGACAGCCCGCGCTGGTGCAGCTCCAGGTCCGCGCGGAAGTCGGGGTTGCCGCCGAGCATGATGTCGGTGCCGCGGCCCGCCATGTTCGTCGCGACGGTGACGCCGCCCTTGCGGCCCGCCTCCGCGACGATCGCCGACTCCTGCTCGTGGTGCTTGGCGTTCAGCACCGCGTGCGGGATGCCGCGCCGCTTGAGCATCTTGCTCAGCTTCTCGGACTTCTCCACCGACGTCGTGCCGACCAGGACCGGCTGGCCCTTCTCGTGCCGCTCGGCGATGTCGTCGACCACGGCCTCGAACTTGGCCTGCTCGGTCTTGTAGACGACGTCCGCCACGTCCTGGCGGATCATCGGCTTGTTCGTCGGGATCGGCACCACGCCGATCTTGTAGGTCTTGTTGAACTCCGCCGCCTCGGTCTCGGCGGTACCGGTCATCCCGGACAGCTTGTTGTAGAGGCGGAAGTAGTTCTGCAGGGTGATCGTGGCGAGCGTCTGGTTCTCGTCCTTGATCGCCACGCCCTCTTTGGCCTCGATGGCCTGGTGCATGCCCTCGTTGTAGCGGCGGCCGTGCAGGATGCGGCCGGTGAACTCGTCGACGATCAGGACCTCGCCGTTCATGACGACGTAGTCCTTGTCGCGCTTGTACAGCTCCTTGGCCTTCAGCGCGTTGTTGAGGAAGCTGACCAGCGGCGTGTTCACCGAGTCGTAGAGGTTGTCGATGCCGAGGTAGTCCTCGACCTTCTCCACGCCGGACTCGGTGATGCCGACCGTGCGCTTCTTCTCGTTGACCTCGTAGTCACCGGGACCGTACTCGTCGACCTGCCCGGCGGTGCTGACCAGCTCGGCCCGCTTCAGCCGCGGGACGATCTTGGCGAACTCCGAGTACCACTTGGAGTTCTGCTCGGCCGGACCGGAGATGATCAGCGGCGTCCGGGCCTCGTCGATGAGGATCGAGTCGACCTCGTCCACGATCGCGTAGTTGTGCCCCCGCTGGACGCACTCCTCCAGGCTCCACGCCATATTGTCGCGCAGGTAGTCGAACCCGAACTCGTTGTTCGTCCCGTAGGTGATGTCGGCGGCGTAGGCCACACGGCGCTCGTCCGGGGTCATCTGCGGGAGGATGACGCCGACCTCGAGGCCGAGGAACTGGTGGACGCGGCCCATCCACTCGGCGTCGCGCTTGGCCAGGTAGTCGTTCACCGTGACCACGTGCACGCCGTCGCCGGACAGGGCGTTCAGGTACGCCGGGAGGACACAGGTCAGGGTCTTGCCCTCACCCGTCTTCATCTCCGCGATGTTGCCCATGTGCAGCGCCGCGCCGCCCATGATCTGGACGTCGTAGTGGCGCTGGCCCAGGACCCGCTTGGCGGCCTCGCGTGCGGTCGCGAACGCCTCGGGGAGCAGGTCGTCGAGGGACTCGCCCTCGGCGATGCGCTCGCGGTACTTGTCGGTCAGCTCACGCAACTCGGCGTCGGACATGTCGACGAAGTCTTCTTCGATCGAGTTGACCTGATCCGCGAGCTTCTTGAGCTTGCGCAGAATTTTTCCTTCGCCCGCACGAAGGATCTTGTCGATGACTGGCGGCACTCTCGAAGGCTCCTTGCAGATCGTGGTTCACCGCTCCCGGCGGCACGCACACCACTCGTACGATGCCCATCGTAGGCGAGACCCAGAATGGTCTAGGTCACTCCGCAGCGCAATCCACGGTCCGCCCCGTTTGACGCACGGGGTCCGGGAGAAGATCTCATGCACCATCGGAGGGGAGGCGCAATGTCCGAAGAGTCGCACGGGTCCCACGCCGGCCGGCCGAGTTCCTGGGTCGCCGTCACGATCATCTTCATCGGCTTCGTGGTGGGCGGTGTCGCGCTCTGCAACGGCCCCATGTGGATCACGTTCTGGGTGGGCGTCGGGATCATCGTCCTCGGCATGCTGGCCAGCTGGGTCGTCCACCTGTTCTCCGACGTGGTGCTGGACGCGCCGCGGGTGATCCCCGAGATCGTCGACTACACCCTCTTCGGTTCGCGCAGCTCGAAGCGGCGCGGCGGCGACGCCGGCGAGATCCTCGACCGCCCCACCGCCACCGACCCCCAGCAGACCCCCCACGGCTGACCGACGCCCCAGCGCGCCCGGCTCCCCGCGAGCCGGGCGCGTTCACGTCTCCGGGGGCGAACCACCTCATTTCGGCGGCCCGGAGTTCGCACGGCGAACCGCCCGTTTCCAACCGACCAATTCCGCCCCACGGCCGCTGAAGCCAGATCTCTCCACCTGGATGCTCAAGCCGGACCGCTCAGGCGGGGCCGGCTTTGATGGCGGCGTCGATGAGGGCGCGGTCGACACCATCCGGGACGATCCGCTCGACGCGGACGTCGTCGCAGCCGACCCACGCCGCCGCCCGCCACAGCGCGGTGGCCAGCGACGCGGCCGACGCCTCGGCGCGCCCTGCGGTCCTGGTCGCCCACGGTTCGAACGACACCTGGCGGGCGACGAGCGTGCCGCCCTCCCGGGCCGGGTCGACCCGTCCGAGCAGGCGCCCGCCCGCTAGCAGCGGCATCGCGAAGTAGCCGTGGACGCGCTTGGCCTTCGGGACGTACGCCTCCAGCCGGTGGTCGAACCCGAACACCCGGGACGTCCGCGCCCTGTCCCACACCAGCGAGTCGAACGGCGACAGCAGCGTGGTGGCGTGCCGTCCCCGCACCGGAGCGGCGAGGGCCTCCGGATCGGCCCAGGCCGGCTGCCGCCACCCGGCCACCGTCACCGGGACGAGCCCGGCCGCCTCGACGACGCCGGCGACCTGGTCCTGCTTGAGCCGGTAGTAGTCGGCGAGGTCGCCACGGGTCGCCACGCCGAGGGCCCGCCCTGCCCGCGCGACGAGGGCCGTCAGGCACGCCTCGTCGTCCGGGTCTTGCGCGAGAAGTTCCGCGGGGACGGCCCGTTCCGCCAGGTCGTAGACCCGCCGCCAGCCGACCCGCTCGACGCACACGACCTCGCCGACGTCGAGCAGCCACTCGATGCCGATCTTGTGCTCGCTCCAGTCCCACCATTCGGCGCTGGCCTTGGCGCCGCCGAGTTCCTTCGTGGTCAGCGGGCCTTCGGAGCGCAGCCGGTCGCGGATCTCGTCGCACACGCCCTCGGGCACCTTGTGCCAGCGCCAGCCGCGCCGCAGGTAGGCGCGGCGGCGGAACGCGAACAGCGGCCAGTCGCGCATGGGCAGGATCGACGCCGCGTGCGCCCAGTACTCGAAGGCGCCGAAGGAGCCGTTCCCCCAGTAGGCGGTCTCGATCGCGCCACGCCCGACGGGCCCCAGGCGCGCGTACGGCACCAGCTCGTGGGACCGGGCCAGCACCGAGATCGTGTCGAGCTGGACGGCCCCCAGCCGTTCCAGCATGCCCGTCACACCGCCTCTCGGCCGCGCGCCCAGGAATCCCTGGGCGCGCAACTGGAGCCGCCGTGCTTCGTCCGCGCTGAGCTCTGCCTCGACCACGTCCGCGATGCTAGGCCACAACACCGACAAAACCACATTGCCGGTAACCCGACCCCCGCCGCCAGCCCGTTCCTGCCAGCAGCCCAAGCTGCCGGCTGCCCACACCCTGTAGGCGGGTGTGGCCGCCGATCAGGCGACGACGCGGCCCCACCGGTAGCCCACCGCGCCGAATCGGGTGGCGCGGCCTGCCCGGCAGCCACGCCCTGTCGGTGACGCTGCCACCGGTCAATTGACACGGCCCCGCCGGTAGGCCACGCCGTGTCGGGTGGCGCGGCCTGCCCGGCAGCCGCGCCGTGCCGGTGACGCTGCCGCCAGTCAGATGACACGGCCCCCGCCGGTAGGCCACGCCGTGTCGGTGGCGTGGCTTTGCCGGTGGCCGCGCCGTGTCGGTGGCGCGGCCGCCGGTCGGGTGGTGCGGCGCCCCGGGTCAGGTGATCTCTAGGAGCTTCTCGCGGACGGCGTAGACGACCGCTTCCATGCGCGAGTGGAGTTGGAGCTTCTCGAGGATGTTGCGGACGTGGTTCTTCACCGTGTTCTCGGAGATGAACAGCTCCCGCGCGATCTCCCGGTTGCCGAGGCCGCGGGCGACGAGCCGGAGCACCTCCATCTCGCGCTCGGTGAGGCGGGGCGCGGGGACCTGCTGGGTGCGCTCCTCGCTGCGCTTGGCGAGCGAGGCGAACTCGGTGATCAGCTTGGACGCCATCGACGGGCTGATCAGCGACTGCCCGCCGTGAACCGCGCGGACCGCCTGCGGGACCTCGTCGATCGAGATCTCCTTCAGCAGGTAGCCGCTGGCCCCGGCCTTGATCGCTTCGAAGAGGTCCTCCTCCTCGTCGCTGATCGTCAGCATCACGATCTTGGCGCTGGGCGCGGCGTCCTTGATCGCCGTGCACGCCTCGATGCCGCTGCGGCGGGGCATCCGGATGTCCATCAGCACCACGTCGGGCAGCAGGTCGCCGGCCATCTCGACCGCCTCGTGGCCGTCGCCGCCCTCGCCGATGACCTCGATGTCGTCCTCGGCCTGCAGCACCATCTCCAGGCCTCTGCGGAACAGCGCGTGGTCGTCGACGATGAGCACGCGGATCGGGTCGGCCGCATCGCCCGGCCGCGCGGCCCGCCGCTCGGCGGGGGTGGCGGCGGCGCCGCCCTGCCGGGGCACCGTCACGGCTTCGCGAGCCTCGGGATTCTCGCTCACCTGAGTCGCGGCGTGGAGGAGACGCCGCTTCCCCCCTTCACTGTCAGTGATCTGAAACTACCGGAGGGTCGGGGCTCCAGGGTCGCCCCCCGGAGTTCTTCGCCGGGTCCGGGGTGGCCCCGGGACGAACGGGGTCGGGGCCGCGCCGGCGTGACACCGGCGGCGGCAACGCCCCTCGGCCCCTACGTTACGGGGTTTTCCGCCGTTCCCAGCGTCTCGCGGGGCCGACGTCTCCTGACAAAAATCCGGAACGCCGGCCGGCCCGGACGCCCCGCGTGGCCCCACGGGGTGCGCGGGCCGGCCGGCGCCGTGCCGATCCCGGCGCCGCGTGCGCGCCGCCGGGCGCCGTTCCTCACTCCTCGACGAGTCTGATCACTCCGTAGTCCCAGCCCCTCCGGCGGTAGACGACCGAGGGGTGCCCGGTGGCCTTGTCGCGGTAGAGGAAGAAGTCGTGCCCCACGAGCTCCATCTCGAAGAGCGCCTGCTCGATGCCCATCGGCTCGGCCTTGTGGAACTTCTCGCGGACGACGACGGGCCCGTCGCCCTCCATCGGGATCGGGACGATGCTCTCGTCCACCTGGGCCCCGGGCCGCGCGGCGCCGGTCTCCTCCTCGGCGACCGCCGTGGCCGTGCGCGTGCCGCTGGACGCGGGCTCGGGCACGGGAGCGGTCATCGGCGCCGGTTCGGGGAGCGGTTCCATCGTGGCGATCTTGGCGCGGCCCTTGCCTCCGTGCGCCTTGCGGCGCCCGCAGTCGCGGCGCAGCCGCGACTCCAGCTTGTCGAGCGCCATGTCGAGCGCGCCGTAGCGGTCGTCGGCGGCGGCCTCGGCCCGGATCACCGGGCCACGTGAGCGGATCGTGAGCTCCACTCGTTCGCGCTGGTCGGCGAGCCGCGGGTTGCGTTCCTCGGACACCTCCACATCCACACGGATGACCTTCTGGTCGAGCCGCTCGATCTTGGCCAGTTTGCTGTCGACGTGCCGACGGAACCTGTCGTTGACCTCGGTGTGCCGGCCCCTCACGATGATGTCCACGCGGGACCCCCCTTCTCCCGGTTGCGATTCACGCCCGGTTCGGGACCCCTGTTGGCCCCGTACGGGCACCACAGCACGGTGGGTCGCACCCGCCCGGCCGACCTGGTCTTCGTCCCCACATCCGCCTGCTGAGGGGCTCGCGGCGCTCTCGCCACTACTGCCCTTCTCCCGGTTCGGGGGATGTCGGATCCCTCGACGGGGCAGGACTTACCTCTAAGGCGCACCGTGATCGGTCGACGAGAAGTCGCCTTACGTGGGCCGTTTCGCCTGCGCCTGGCATCGGCTAGCCGGATCGTCTGCCGTGCTCCTGACGAGCACTGCGATCCGACGCAACCACGGACCCGGGCGGGTGCCATGTCAGGAACGCTAACCCCTTACGCCACGAATGTCAGGGGGGTGAGGCGAGGAAAAACTCACTGAACGTCATCGAGAGCCGCCGCTACGCCGTCCCTGGGCCCGCCCCCGCCGGGCGCCGAAGGCCCCAGAGGCCCCTGGTGCCGGGCGGTTCGGGCGATCGTGACCCGCAGGTCAGGCCACCGTCTCCGCCGGGTGAGTTTGGGAAATCTCTACTCCCGTCATGAAGCGATGTGACCCGAATTACCCCTTCTGTCCGCCGAACGGCGCCCGTCGCCGCCTCAGGACGCCGCTACGTTAGGTAGCTAGCTGCCTTCCTAGCCCGCCGACGTGAAGAAAGTCACCGCCCGGCCGGGCACGGCCCTCACGATCAGCGACCCGGGTGGAACGGCGTCCCGCCGCCGGGTCACCGCACGTGGTGCGGGTGGTCGCCACGAGCAGCTCTCTGTGCAGCGTGGAGTCGCCATGCGATCACCGCCCTGCGCGGCTTCTCCTGCGCGGCGTGGACGGCGCGATCACCATTCTCGGCGCAGCGGGGTCGCCGCTACGGTGGCCGCTGCCGCGACGTCGGCGCCCGCCTCCCGCAGTGCGCGTGCCGCCTCGGCCAGCGAGGCGCCGGTCGTGACCACGTCATCGACCAGGACGACCCGTCGTCCGGCGAGAGGGGCCCGCGCGACCGCCTCCAGCGCGCCGTTCAGGTTGTCCCGGCGCGCCTTCGCCCCGAGCCCGGCCTGGTCGGCGACCCGCCGGCACTGGCGCAGCCCGCCCAGCGCGACCACCGGGACGCCGCCCGCCCGCAACCGCTGCACGGCCACCGCCACGGCCTGCCTCATGGGATCGTGCCCGCGCCGCCGTGCCGCTCCCCGGCGCGACGGCACCCACACGATTGGAATCGGCTCTGTTGGGGTCGCCGTCGCCGTCGCCGACGCCGACGCTGCCGAGGTCGCGGAGGCTGTCGTGGCTTTCGAGGCACTGCGCGGCGGGCCTGGCTGGAGCGGCGGGCCTGGGCCGCGCGGCGGGCTCGGCTCGCCTGGCGGACCAGACCGGCGCAGCGAGGCTGGGCCGCGCGGCGAGTCGGGTTGGCGGAGCGGGTCGGGTGCCCGGGGGTCTGGTAGGGCCGCGTCCACCGCTCTGGCCAGGGCCTCGCCGAGCGGGGTGGCCAGGGCCGTCCTGCCGTGCTCCTTGTAGGCCGAGAAGATCTTCTGGACGGCGCCCTCGTAGGCGGCGACCGTCCACGGAGGCGGGACGCCCGGGGGCGCCGGACGCGCCGGACGGGCGGGCCCGTACAGCGGCGCGGCACAGGAGCCGCAGAGCAGGCCGGGCTCGCCGCCGCAGCCGGCGCAGATCTCGGGGAGCAGGAAGTCGATCAGATCGCCGAAGAAGCTCATGACCTCGACGATGGCCGCCGGCCCCGGCGGCCGGAAGCCCTTCGCCGAATTGTGGATAACCGCGCGGGCTCAGTGCGCGTAGCTGGGGTCCCGGGCCGCCGTCGGGCAGATCCACTGGCTGTACGAGGTGACGGGCGGGCGCTGGCGGCACACCTGGTCCTTGCCCGACGACCAGGTCCCGATCAGGACCGGGGACCCCGGGGCCGCGGCGATGGTGCGGGGCTCGCCGAGCGCGCCGACGCCCAGGGACGTGATGGCGCTTCCGCTCACGGGCATCAGGTACGGCAGCGTCTGGGAGTCGCGCTTGGCGCGGCCGAGGACGGCGAGGGTGTCGTAGTCGCGCCACGCCAGGTCGACGGCGTCCTGGAGTTCGGACGAGACGGGCAGGAACGACCCCACGTCCAAGGACCCGTCAGGGGCGGTGGCTATCCGGCCCATCTGGACCTCGGGGCGCCCGTCGATCCCGACGATGACGGCGGTACGGACTCCGTCCCGCGCCACGCGGAACGCCAGCACCTGCCGTCCGCCGAGGCCCCAGTGGCCGGCCTTCACCGGCGCCTTGCCGGGACGGCGGACCCACAGCCACGACGCCTTAGGAGTGCTCTCCACCGTCCACAGGGTGCCGTCACGGCTCCACGAGGGCGCGGTGAAGCGCGCGCCCTTGTGGGCGTTCAGCAGGACGTGAAGGGCCGGGCTGCCCGCGACGGGCCCCGCGGTGACGAGCTGGGTGCCGTCTGTGCTGAGCCCCGCCAGCTCCTGGTAGTTCGGTGATACGGCCGGGTGGGACAGCCGTCCGGCGGCGCCGGTGACGACGGGCTGGGCGCGGTCGCCCTGGAGGGTGCCGAGGAAGCCGGCGGTGCCGGCGACGTAGGCGGTCTGGCGGACCTGCTCGTCGGGGTCCTGGCCGTCCGGGGAGTTCCCGTCCCAGGAGTGGACGGACTGCGTGGCGTCGGAGCCCTGCGGCGTCACGGTCTCGCCGTCGATCTCCAGCCGCCAGCGCTTGATCTCCGAGAGCTGCCGCAGCGTCCAGCTGAGCTGGGCCGACATGCGCTCCACGTTGCCGCCGCGGGCGTCCTGGGTGAGGTCGACGATCGCGACGTCCTTGTCGATGCGGACGCTGCCGCCGCGCAGCCTGGTCCCTTTGGGGAACGCGCTCTGCACGGCCCCGTTGAGCCAGGACGTGGGGCCGGACAGGAGCGCCTGGACGAGCTGGGTGGGGAGCGTCTCGCGGTCCACCACCGGCAGGAAGATGCCGTTGGGGACGAGGGTGTGCTCGTCAGGGGCGAAGAAGTACAGGTTGACGGTGCGCATGGCGCGCTCGACGTCGTCCTTGGTGAGGAACAGGCCGGCCTTGTCGTTGCCGGGGAGCCCGGTGATGCGCCAGACGCCCTGCTGGGTCTTGGCCAGCTGGAAGTCGGCTTCGACGCTCTTGGGCGCGGCGGTGTACTGGCCGTCGGAGTCGATCGTGCCGAGCTGGTCGCCGGTGACGTGCACGGTGGCCTGGTTCGCGGACGTCTGGTCCACGTGGGGGTCGACCGTGCGGCTCGACAGGACGTCCACGTACGGCCTGAGGCCGGGGTCCCAGGCGTTGGGTGTGCTCAGGTACTCCTTGGCGACCTTGTGGCCGTCGTCGAAGCTCGCGGAGGCGGTGAGGAAGCCGGAGACGAGCTGGGTGGGCCCCCAGTCGGGCTGGGGGCTGACGGGGATGAGGCGGACGTACGGGTCGTCCACGCGTTCGGCCTTCTCGGCGGGCTTGCCGGTGATGACCTGGCCGCCCGTGGGCACGTTGGCGCATCCGGCCGCGCACAGGACGAGCACGGCCGCGACGGCGACGGCGGGCCGCATCCGCCGGGACTGGAGGCGCCGCGCCGGGCGGCGGTCGCCGGTCAATCCCCCGCCTCCAGTTCGGCGAAGAGGGGGCGCGCGTCGCCGGCTCCGGGCGGGACGAGCGGGAGGGGCGATCCGCGCAGTTCGGCTCCGGCGACGCGGGGCAGCGACAGGCGGAACTGGGAGCCGACGCCGGGTTCTCCCCATGCCTGCAGCCATCCGCCGTGCAGCTGCGCGTCCTCGCGCGAGATGGACAGCCCGAGCCCCGTGCCGCCGGTAGTGCGCGCGCGGGCGGGATCCGCGCGCCAGAAGCGGTCGAAGACCATCTGTCCCTCCCCCGGTTTGAGGCCGACGCCGTGGTCCCGCACGGCGACGGCGACGGCGTCGCGGTCGGCGGCCACCGACACCACGATGTCCTCGCCCTCGCCGTGCTCGACGGCGTTGACGACGAGGTTGCGCAGGATGCGCTCGACCCTGCGCCGGTCCACTTCGGCCATGCAGGGCTCGCCGGGGAGCTGCAGGACGACCTTGCTGCCCTTGCGCTCGGCGAGGCCCTGGATGTCGCCGACGACGCGCAGGACCAGATCGCGCATGTCGAGCGATTCCGCGTCGAGCGTGGCGGCGCCGGCGTCGTGGCGGCTGATCTCCAGCAGGTCGGCCAGCAGCGACTCGAACCGTTCGAGCTGGCTCTGCAGGAGCTCCGCGGACCGTCCCACGGCGGGGTCGTCGAAGGTGTCGCGGTTCTCGTAGAGCATGTCGGCCGCGATCCTGATCGTGGTCAGGGGCGTGCGCAGCTCATGGGAGACGTCGGAGACGAACTGGCGCTGCAGCTGCGACAGGTCCTCCAGTTCGCCGATCTTCTCCTGGAGGTTGGCGGCCATGTCGTTGAAGGAGCGGGCCAGGCGCGCCAGATCGTCCTCCCCGCGCACGCGCATGCGCTCTTCGAGCCGTCCTGCGGCGAGCCTCTGCGCCCCCTGCGCGGCCAGGCGCACCGGGATGACGACCTGGCGTGTCACCAGTGAGGCGATGGCGGCCAGGAGGAGCACCAGGACGACGCCCACTCCGACCATGGAGCGGCTGACGTTGGTGAGGGTCTTCTGCTCCTGCTCCAAGGGGAACAGGTAGTACAGCTCGAACTGGCCGGACTTGCCGCCCACGATGAGGCCGCGTTCGGACGGGTGCCCTCCGACATAGGTGAGCTTGCCGTACGTGTAGGCGCGCGCTCCGGCGGGAGCGTGCTTCAACTCGTCCCGGAGACGCTTGGGGACGCTCTCCTTACGGAGCTCGTTGGTGGCGTACCCGTCGAAGTACTCGGCGGTGGTGTCGCGGATGTACACCTCGTACAGGCCGGACGGGCCGCTGCGCGCCTTGAGGCGGTTCACCACGGCGTTGAGGCGGCTGCCGTCCTCGGCGGCCGGCGACGTGCTGTTGCCCAGGTCCCGCTGGACCTGCGCCAGGCCCTCGTCCAGCTGGAGACGGGCCGCCTTGACCTTGCCGTCCATGAGCGCGGTCGACACCTGCTGCATGAGGAACACGCCCAGGATGGCCACCACGATCGCCGAAATGAACAGCGTCGAGGTGACCACCCGTACCTGGATGGAGCGGCGCCACCGCATGTACGCGCGGCTGGCCGTTCCGCGCAGGACGCGCCGCAGCGCCAGCAGGCCGCGCCGCGCGAACCGCTTCGCCCTCGACATGTCGGCCTTCACGAGGGGTCCTGGGGGCGGGGCGGTGTGGCGGTCATCGGCGTGCCGTTCCGGCTGTCACGAGGGGCGCGGGACCGGGGGGTCAGGCGGGCCCGGCCTTGTAGCCGACGCCGCGCACGGTGACGACGATCTCGGGCCGCTCCGGGTCCTTCTCGATCTTGGCGCGGAGCCGCTGGACGTGGACGTTGACCAGGCGGGTGTCGGCGGCGTGCCGGTACCCCCAGACCTGCTCCAGCAGGACCTCGCGGGTGAACACCTGGCGGGGCTTGCGGGCCAGGGCGACGAGCAGGTCGAACTCCAGCGGGGTCAGAGGGATGTGGCGGTCGGCGCGCTTCACCGAGTGCCCCGCCACGTCGATGGTGATGTCCCCTATCTGCAGGGTCTCGGGAGCGGGCTCGTCTGTGCGGCGCAGGCGCGCGCGCACACGGGCGACCAGTTCCTTGGGCTTGAACGGCTTGACGATGTAGTCGTCGGCGCCCGATTCGAGGCCGAGGACGACGTCGACGGTGTCGCTCTTGGCGGTCAGCATGACGATCGGCACACCGGACTCGGCGCGGATCTGCCGGCAGACGTCGATGCCGTCGGCGCCCGGCAGCATCAGGTCCAGCAGCACCAGGTCGGGCCGGGTCTCCCGGAACGCCTCGAGCGCCTTGTCGCCGTCGTGGACGAACGACGGCTCGAAGCCCTCGCCCCTCAGCACGATGCCGAGCATCTCGGCGAGCGCGAGATCGTCGTCGACGACCAGTACACGTCCTCTCATGGCCCTCATCGTCACAAAGTCGGGGTTCGGTGGAGTGGGGTGAGACGCTCCGGCCCCACCTCGCCAGGGAGAGATATGCCTTGGCGTGCCAGGTTACCTGCGTTTGCCTCGTACATGACTCCTCCATGCGTCCGGTGGCCGGCCCCTGACGCGCGCCAGGGCGTGACATGGCACTAGGCCCGCCTTATGCGCGCCTTATGCGTCACCCCATACAAGGGCGGGATTGTAAACGGGACTCCCGAAACACATGCCAGGTTGTCCGGGATCGGAAGCTTTCGTCCCTGTGCGCGCCCGTCAGGGCGCAGATCGGCACCGACCGGGCCCGTGTCGGCATATGCGGCGGCTCGCCCGTGACAGGATGACCTGACCGGCGGCCGCGGCCACCATGGGCCGTCCACGCCGGGACACCCCCCGCCGAAGATCGCAGGGAGCCGACATGCCGGGACCGGACGGCTGGGACGACGACGCGGACGCCGACGTCCCGTTCCGCCCCATGTCCATCTCGGAGATGCTGGACGGGTCGATCGCCGGGATCCGGCGCCGGCCCCGCACGGCCCTCGGCGTCGCCCTGGCGTTCAGCGCGGTGACCCAGGTGGCCAGTTCCGTCGCCGCCTACTTCTTCATCGGCAACGAGGCGCGCGACGAGGTCACGCCCGGGGTTCTGCTGCGGTCGTTCGGGGCGCAGATGACCCTCGCCGTCATGGGGCTGGTGCTGTCGGCCTACGGGATCCTGGTCCTGTCGGGGCTGCTCGCGCCGATCCTGGGCCGCGAACTGGTGGGGCTGCCCATCGCGCCCAGGCAGGCGTGGCGCGACGCACGGCCGCGGCTGGGCCGGCTCGCCGCAACGGCGGCCGTGGTGCTGCTGGTGCCGCTCGCCGCGATGGTGGCGCCGATCATTCCGTTCATCCTGCTGGTGGCGTCCAGTGCGCATCCTGCGCTGGGCGTGCTGGCGGCGGTCATCGGTTTTCCCGTCGGCATAGCGCTGATGGTGTGGTCGTACATCCTGCTGGTGCTGGCCGTACCGGCGGTGGTGCTGGAGCGTACGACCGTCGTCGGCGCGCTCAGGCGGGCCCGGGTGCTGTCCAAGGGCCGGTGGTTCCGCACGTGCGGGACGCTCCTGCTGGCGATCCTCATCACGGTGTTCATGGGGTTCTTCGCTCTGCGGATCCCGTTCCTGGTCATCCAGCTCATCTTCTTCGGGGTCGGCTCGGACGGCGGCTCGACGGTCGGCGCGCTGGCGGTCGACACGGCGGGCCGGATCATCAGCTGGGCGGTGGTGCTGCCGTTCGACGCCGGCGTCATCGCGTTGCTCTATATGGACCGCCGTATGCGCCGTGAGGGTCTCGACCTCGACCTGCGTACGCGGGGACGATCCGCCGCCGCCGTGGCTGCGGCCGGATCCGGCCGTGACGGCAGTGGCGCTAGTGGCGGTAGTGACGGCGACGGAGATGCCGAGGGGGACCGCCGGGCGGACGGCGACGACGGGGAGGGCTTCATCGACCTGTGGCGGCCCCGCCCTGTAGGGGCCTGGCAGGGAACCGGAACGGAAGCGGGGGCGCGCCGGTGATGCTCGACCCGATCGGCCGCGACGAGGCCCGCGACATGGCGCGCCGTGAGCTGGACAAACAGATCTACCAGCGGGACAAGCCGTCCTGGCTCGAGCGTGTGTGGGAACGCTTCTCCGACTGGCTCCAGAAACTGTTCAGCCACGCCTCCCATCCGAACGCGCACGGCAGCGGCGGCGGGTGGGTCTCCATCGTCGTCATCGTGGTGATCGCACTGGTGGCGGTCGGCCTGGTCGTGTGGCTCATGTGGGACCGCCGGAACCCGCGCTCCCGGAAGGACCCGCTCCTGGAGGACACGCCGTCGACCGCTCTCGACCACCGGGAGGCCGCGGAACGGCTCGCGGCCGAGGGGCAGTGGGCCGAGGCCATCCGGGAGCGGCTCCGCGCCATCGCCCGCGACCTGGAGGAGCGCGCGGTGCTCGCCCCGCGGCCCGGCCGGACGGCGGACGAGCTGGCGGCGGAGGCGGGCGAGGCCGTGCCCGAGCTGGCGGACGCGCTGCGCGCCGGCGTACGGGTGTTCGACGACGTCTGGTACGGCGACCGTCCCGGCACGGCCGAGCGGTACGCGCAGGTCAAGGAGCTCGACGAGCGGCTGCGCGCGGCGCGTCCGAAGCCGCTGGAGTCCGACGGCCTCACGCCCGCGGGCGTCGGCGCCGACGATCCGGACGGAGGCCAGCGATGGTGATCCAGTCGCCGGCGCGCGCGCAGGAGGCGGGCAGCGGCGGGGGCGGCGGCGAGGCATCCGCCCGGCAGGTCGCCGGGCGCCGCTGGCGGTCGGCGCGCGGCGTTGTGGCGGCGCTGCTCACTATGGCGGTGATCGCGATCATCCTGGCCGCGCTGCGCCCGTCCGGCTCGCCCGAACGGCTCGACCCCACCTCCCCCAAGAGGGACGGCTCGCGCGCGCTCGCGGAGATCCTCAAGCAGCACGGGACGCCCGTTGTGGTGGCGAGGCACGCCGCTCAGGCCGTCGACCAGTCCGGCCCCGGCACCGTCATGGTGGTCACGCGGAGCGAGCGGCTCACCGAAAACGACATCGACCGGATGCGGGGCGCGCAAGGGGCCCTGCTGCTGGTCGAGCCCACGGCGCCGGTGCTGGAGGCCCTCGCGCCCGGCGTCGAGATCGAGAACACCAGCTTCGCCGGCACGGGCGAGCCCGGATGCCCGCTGCCCGCCGCCACGCTGGCGGGCGCGGTGACGTTCGGCCAGTCGCAGACCTACGCCGTGTCCGGCAACGCCGTCACCTGCTATGAGGTGGACCACGAGGCACGCCTCGTGCAGGTGCAGGACGGTCCGAGGACCGTCACCGTGCTGGGCTCCAGCACGCCGCTCACCAACCAGCACCTCGCGGAGGAGGGCGACGCGGCGCTGCTGATGAACCTCGCGGGGGCGGGCCAGTCCGTGGTGTGGCTGGCCCCCGACCTCCCCACCGAGGGCGCCGGCGCGGGGCAGGAGTCGCTCACCGACCTGCTGCCGTTCGGCGTCAAGCTGTTCTTCCTGGAGCTGATCGTCGCCGTCGTCCTGGTGGCGCTGTGGCGGGGGCGGCGGCTCGGCCCGGTGGTGGCCGAGGCGCTGCCCGTGGTCGTCCGCTCCGCGGAGACGGTCGAGGGGCGCGCGCGCCTGTACCGGGCGAGCCGCGCCCGGGACCGGGCCGCGGACGCGCTGCGCTCCGGCGCCCGCGAGCGCATCGTCCCGCTCCTCGGCCTGCCGCGCACCAGCGCGCAGGACCCCGCGGCCGCGCAGGAGATCGTCGCGGCCGTGGCCCGCCGGACCGACCGCGGCGAGGAGTACGTCGGCGCGGCCCTGTACGGTCCCGAACCCGTGGACGACGCCGGGCTGATCGCCCTCACCTCCGTCCTCGACGACCTGGAAAGGCAGGTACGCCAGTCGTGAACCACCCTGTTGACCTCGGGAAGGACGACGCGCCCGGCCCGGTGCCGGGCGACGCCCCGCCGGGCGCCGGGGGCATGTCCGAGGAGACCCTGCGGCAGGCCGAGACCGCCCGCGCGGCGCTCGCGGCCCTGCGCGGCGAGGTGGCCAAGACGGTCGTCGGCCAGGACTCGGTGGTGACGGGGCTCGTCATCGCGCTGCTGTGCCGCGGCCACGTGCTGCTGGAGGGCGTCCCCGGAACCGCCAAGACGCTGCTCATCAAGACGCTGTCGCGGGCCCTCGACCTCGACTTCAAGCGCGTCCAGTTCACCCCCGACCTGATGCCGGGCGACGTGACCGGGTCCCTGGTGTACGACAACCGGACCGCGGAGTTCGAGTTCCGCGAGGGCCCGGTCTTCACCAACCTGCTGCTCGCCGACGAGATCAACCGCACCCCGCCGAAGACGCAGGCGTCGCTGCTGGAGGCCATGGAGGAGCGGCAGGTCTCGGTGGAGGGGACGGCCCGCGCCCTGCCGGACCCGTTCGTGGTGTGCGCGACGCAGAACCCGATCGAGTACGAGGGCACGTACCCGCTGCCCGAGGCGCAGCTCGACCGGTTCCTGGTGAAGCTGACCGTGCCCGTCCCCACCCGGGACGAGGAGATCAGGATGTTGCAGCGGCACGCCGCGGGGTTCGACCCCCGCGACCTGTCGGAGGTGAAGGCCGTGGCGGGCGCCGCGGAGCTGGCGGCCGGGCGCGCCGCGGTCCGGTCGGTGCACCTGGACCCGAAGGTCGCCGCGTACGTCGTGGACCTGTGCCGCGCCACGCGCCAGTCCCCGTCGCTCCAGCTGGGCGTCTCCCCGCGCGGCGCCACCGCGCTGCTGGCCACCTCGCGCGCGTGGGCGTGGCTGTCCGGGCGCGACTACGTGACGCCGGACGACGTGAAGGCGCTGGCTCGCCCGACGCTCCGGCACCGTGTGCAGCTGCGCCCCGAGGCGGAGCTCGAGGGCGCGACGGCCGACGGGGTGCTGGAGGGCATCCTCGCCCACGTCCCCGCCCCGCGCTGATGGCGCTCACCGGACGCCTGGGGCTGCTGGCGCTGCTCGGCGCGGTCGCGCCGGTCCTGCTGCCGAGCTGGTGGACGCTCCTCGCGGTGTGGGGCGTCCTGCTGCTCGGCGTCGTGGTGGACCTCGCCCTGGCCGGCAACGTGCGGGCGCTGCGCTTCCACAGGTCGGGCGACACCAACGTCCGCCTCGGCGAGACGGCCCGGGTGGCGCTGATCGTGGAGAACCTCGGCCGGCGCCGGCTCAAGGCGCGGCTGCGGGACGTGTGGCCGCCCAGCGCGGCCGCCGCGCCCCGGGCGGTGCGCGTGGACGTCCCGGCCGGGGAGCGCCGCCGCGTCGACATGGCGCTGACGCCGACGAGGCGCGGCGACCGCCGCGCCGTGACCGTCGTGGTCCGGTCGGTGGGGCCGCTGGGGCTGGCCGCGCGGCAGCTGTCGCGGCCCGCGCCCTGGACGGTGCGCGCGCTGCCAGCGTTCCCGTCGCGCCGCCACCTGCCCGCGAAGCTGGCGCGCTTGCGGGAGCTGACGGGCGCGCACGTCGCGCTCATCCGCGGCCAGGGGACCGAGTTCGACTCGCTGCGCGAGTACGTCGACGGCGACGACGTCCGCTCGATCGACTGGCGGGCCACCGCGCGGCGCGCGGACGTGGTGGTCCGGACGTGGCGTCCCGAGCGCGACCGCCGGATCTACCTGGTGCTGGACACCGGCCGCACGTCCGCGGGGCGGGTCGGGGACATTCCGCGCCTGGACTGCTCCATGGACGCGGCGCTCCTCCTGGGCGCCCTGGCGTCCCGCGCCGGAGACCGCGTCGACATGCTCGCCTACGACCGGCGCGTCCGTGCGCGCGTCGAGGGCGCGTCGCGTACGGACCTGCTGCCCGCGATGGTGCACGCGATGGCCCCGCTGGAGCCGGAGCTGCTGGAGTTCGACGCGGCCGGGATGGTGTCGACGCTGATGTCGCGGGTCCGGCAGCGGTGCCTGGTCGTCCTGCTGACCGAGCTGAACACCGCGGCGATCGAGGAGGGGCTGCTGCCGCTGCTGCCCCGGCTGACGGCCCGCCACCTGGTCATGATCGCCGCCGTGGCGGACCCGCGGGTCGGCGAGATGGCCGCCGGGCGCGGCGATCTCGCGGCGGTGTACGACGCGGCGGCCGCGGAGCGGGCGCGGGCCGAGCGGCGCCGGCTCACCGCCGAGCTCCGGGCGCACGGCGTCGAGGTCGTGGACGCGCCGCCCCAGGACATCGCTCCCGCCCTCGCGGACGCCTACCTCGCCCTCAAGGCCGCCGGACGCCTCTGAACGGCTCAGCGGCCCGCTCAGCGACGCCTGGACGGACGCGGGAGGCCGCGCGTCACCCGGAGTCACGAGCGGCGGCGCCGATCATGGCGGTTCGCCGGATATGAGGCGGGACCTGCGCCGGGCGCCGCTCAGCCCGCGACCGGGACGAGATCGGGACGCAGCTCCGCGTCCCCGGTCTCGCCCTGCCGGGTGGCGCGGCGGCCCAGCACGATCACGTAACCGAGGAACGCGGCCTCGGCGACGACGCCGATCGCGATGCGCAGCCACGTGACGTGCACCCAGCCGGTGACGAAGCCCTCGATCAGCCCGGACACCAGCAGCACGCCGACGAGGCCGATCGCGATGCTGATCGCGGCGCGCCCCTCCTCGGCGAGCGCCTGGCCGCGGCGGCGGCGCCCCGGGTCCACGACCGTCCAGCCGAGCTTCAGGCCCCCCGCGCACGCGAGGTAGACCGCGGTCAGCTCCAGCAGGCCGTGCGGCAGGATCAGCCCGAAGAACACGTCGCCCTTGCCGTAGGCGAACATCAGCCCGCCCGTGACGCCGAGGTTGATCTGGTTCATCAGCAGCACGTACACGGTCGGGATGCCCAGCAGGATGCCGAAGATGAGCGCGATCGCCGACACCCACGCGTTGTTCGTCCACACCTTGAAGGCGAACGACGCGGCGGAGTGCTCGGTGTAGTAGTTCGCGAAGTCGTGCTCGACCAGGTCGCGGATCTCGTTGGGGGTGCCGATGCTCGACTGCACGTGCGGGCTGTGCACGATCCAGATCGCCAGGGCCAGCGCCAGCAGGTTGCCGAGGACCGCGTTGCCCAGCCACCACCACCGCATCCGGTAGGCGGCGGCGGGGAACGACACCGTCGCGAACCGCGTGACGTCCCGCCACATCGGCGCGTGGGCGCCCGCGACCGCGGCCCGGCCACGCGCCACCAGCGACGACAGCCGCCCCACGAGCTCCGGGTCCGGCGAGCTCGACCGGACGACGGACAGGTGCGTGGCCGTCCGCTGGTACAGCTCGACGAGCTCGTCGGCCTCCACGCCGGTCAGCCTGCGGCCGCGGTTGATGAGATGCTCAAGCCGTAGCCAGTCGGCGTTGTGCGCGGCCACATAGGCGTCGACGTCCACCCGGGGAGACTAACGCCTCGCCCCGCGAAGGCGGCAAAATGGACCGGCCCCGGCATTGGAGGATCAGGACATGGCCGAACTCGTCACCGGCGAGGCCGTCGCGCTCGACATCCGGGTCGCGCGGCTGGCCAGCCGGGGCTGTGCCCTGCTGCTGGACCTGCTGTTCCAGCTCATCCTGCTGAACCTCGCCGTCTACGTGACGGGCCTGACGGCCCTGGTCGCGGACGACGCGTGGACCGTCGGGCTCTCCCTGGTCTCGGTCGTCGCCGTGCTGGTCGGCTACCCGTGCGCGTTCGAGACCCTGTCGCGAGGGCGGACGCTCGGGAAGATGGCCCTCCGGATCCGGGTCGTGGCCGACGACGGCGGACCGATTCGGTTCCGGCAGGCGCTCGTGCGCGCGCTCGCCGGCTTCATCGAGTTCTGGACGCTCTACGGCGCGCCCGCCCTGATCACCTCGTTCTGCAACCGGCGCGGGAAGCGCCTCGGCGACCTGTTCGCCGGGACGATCGTCATCCAGGAGCGGATTCCGTCCGGCCGCCTCGGCCCCGTCGCCGTCATGCCCCCTCAGCTCGCCTGGTGGGCGCGGTCGCTGGAGATCTCCATGCTCTCGGACGAACTGGCGATGACGGCCCGCCAGTACCTCTCGCGGTTCTGGGAACTGCTGCCGGAAGTACGGGACTCCCTGGGGCAGCGCATAGCGGCACAGGTCGTTGACGTGATCAGCCCTCCGCCGCCGCCGGGCGTGCGCCCGGAGATCCTGCTGTCGGCCGTCCTCGCGGAGCGCCGCCAGCGGGAGGAATGGCGGCTGGCCCAGCGGCGCGCGCGCCGCTTGCGGCGCACCGGGCAGGCGGGCTGGGCGCAGGCTCCCGCTCCCGGCACGGCCCCTGTTCCCGGCCCTGTTCCCGTCCCGGCGATGGCCATGGCCGGAACAGGCCAGCCTCCCCCGCCCGGCTGGCAGGGGCCGCCGGCGGGCCCGCAGCCGCAGCCCGGCCCTCATCCGGCCGGCCCCTACCCGACGGGCCCCTATCCGACCGGCTCCTACCCAGCCGGCCCCTACCCGGCAGGCCCTTACCCGACGGGCGCGTACCCGACGGGGGGTCACCCGGCCGGTGGCCGTCCGGCCGGGCCCTACCCGGGCGGCCCGTACCCGCCCGCCCCCTATCCGGTGCAGGGCATGCCGCCTGCGCCGTACCCCAACGGCGGCGTGCACCCGGGCCGTTAGCCGGACGGGCATCGAAGGCCCACCGACCAGCGGCCGAAGCACGGCCTTGTCATCAACCGCCGTAAGCCGGCGTTGTTGTTGTGCACTTCTACGACTTCCCCAGGGCCTCCCCAGCCTCCTAATATCCGAACAAATTTCACGTTCAGGAGGCGGGATGCGCGTCCGCAGTGCCCTCGGCCGGATCACCCTGACCACCGCGCTGGCCCTCGCCGGGACCGCGGGGACCGCGGCGGCCGGAGCCCCCGCGCACGCGGACGCCGCGCCGCCGCCCACCATCACCGACGACCAGGGCCGCACGCTGATCCTGCACGGCCTCAACACCGCGAGCAGCGCCAAGGGTGACAGCGGCCTTCCCTGGATCGACCGGGACGACGTGGTCCGCGAGGCCCGCGAGATGGGCACCGACTCGGTCCGGTACCTGATCCTCTGGAGGAACATCGAGCCGAAGCCGGGCCAGTACGACGACGCCTATCTCGACGAGGTCGCCAAGCGGGTGGCCTGGTACCGCGAACAGGGGATGCACGTCATCCTGGACATGCACCAGGACATCTACGGCCCGGACGCGTGCAAGGGCGCCGGTGACGGCGCTCCCGCCTGGGCCACGATCACCGACGGGCTGCCCTGCACGCCCCAGGACCCGTGGGTGCTCACCTATCTCCAGCCCGCGATCCTGCGCGCGTACGACAACTTCTGGAACAACACCGGGAAGCACCCGGAGCTGATGCAGCGGTACACGGCGATGTGGCAGCACGTGGCGAAGCGCTTCGCCAAGGACCCCGCCGTCCTGGGCTACGACCTGATGAACGAGCCGTTCGGTGGGACCCGCCAGTTCGGCTTCTTCGAAGGCCCCATCCTGACCCCCTTCTACCAGCGCGTCGTCGACGCCATCCGGAAGGTCGACCGGGACAACTGGGTGTTCGTGGAGCCGGAGGCCCTCGGCTCCAACGAAGGCGCGGAATCCTCCATCGCACCCGTCGAGGACCCGCGTCCAGGGACGCCGCGCATCGTCCTGGCGCCGCACTTCTACCCGGGCGGGGTGGACCTGGGCGGCGCCTACAGCGGCGCTACGAAACTCCTCATCCAGGCGCAGTTCGCGCTGTGGAAGCGCAACATGCCCGCTGCGGCGCGCCGCCTGAACGCCCCGATGTGGCTCGGTGAGGTCGGCGGCATGGGTCAGGACGCGCCCGGTGCGGCGGACTTCACCGGCGACTGGCTCTCCATGGCGGACGACCTGGGCATCGGCTGGTCCTACTGGTCCAACGACCCGGGTTCCACGGGCGTGACCGACGGGAAGGGCAATCCGACGCTCTTCACCAAGCTGTTGGCCCGCCCCTATGCCAGGGCCATAGCGGGCACCCCGGTGAAGATGTCGTACTCCTCGCCGACGCTCACGGTCTCCTGGCGGAACAAGGCCGGTGTGTCCGGCCCCACGGAGATCTGGTTCCCGTCCACCCCGAAGGTCACGTCGACCGATCCGGCCGGGAAGTGGCGGACGGCCTGGGACGCGAGCCGCCACGTCCTGTCGGTGTGGGCCGACCCCAATACCGCGTCCCACACCGTCACCGTCACGCAGTAGCCCTCGACCGGCCCCTCTGGACCCGCATAAGCCCCCACCACGCCGGTCAGCGGCCTGCGTGGTGCGGGGCGCGGTCGGACTCCGCGTCCCCCTCGGACGTCCCGTGCCGTTCGAGCCGGAGGAGCGCGGCCAGCGCCGCCAGCGCGAGCACCGCGACGACCGCGGTGAACGCCACGGCGGCGTCGCGCAGGCCGAACGCCTGGGCGGCGACTCCGACGAGGATCACCGGCAGGGAGATCCCGGCGTAGGCGGTGAGGAAGAAGCTCGACACCGTCTGGGCGCGCTGGGCGGCCGGGGTGCCCGCGGTGATGGCGGCCAGCCCGGCGCGGAAGCCCAGGCTCTGTCCCAGGCCGACCACGACGGTCCCGACGACGAGCAGCGGGAGGGACTCGGCCAGGAGCGCACCGGCTATGGCGGCGAGCCCCGCCACGAGCACTCCGCACCCCGTGGGCAGCGCGATCCGCTCCGGCACCTTGGCGAACAGCACCTGCCCGGCCGTGGACGCGCCGAACATGGCGAACACCACGACGCCCGTGAGGGCCCGGTCGGGGCGGTGCAGCACGGTGGCGAGGATCCCCGGGACGACGGCCGTGACGAGGCCGAAGACCGCGAAGGCGGAGAACGCGGCGACGGCGGCGGGCACGAACACCGGCCGCACCTCGGGCGGCACCGCGGGCCGCTGCGCCCGGGGCCACGTGACCCGGGGCTCGCGGATGGTCTCGGGCGCCACCAGCACGGCCGCCAGCGCCAACGCGAGCACGGCGAGGTCCACGGCGAACGGCAGCTCCAGCGGATGCGGCGCGTACTCGGCGAGGAGCCCGGCGACCAGCGGGCCGCTGCCGAGCCCGAACATGTTGACGGCCGCCGCGAGCAGCGCCGCCGCGCCGCGGCGTTCCGGCCGGACGAGTTCGACCAGCGTGACCGTCCCGGTCGCGGTGACGACACCCGCCGAGAGACCCGAAAGCACCCGCGCCGCCAGCAGGACCGGGACGTCGCCGGCCACCAGGTACACCACGGCGGCGACCATCGAGACCGCCACGCCCGCCAGCATCATGCGGCGGCGGCCGAGCGCGTCCGAGGACCGCCCGAACAGCAGCGCGAAGATCACGCCGGCCGCGTAGACGGCGAAGACGACGGTCGTGACGAGGCTGCCGAAGCCGAGCTGCCGCTGGTAGATGGGGTACAGCGGCGTGGCGAGCGTGGTGCCGAGCATGACGGCCCAGAAGGCGTACGCCATGCACGCCGGGCCGGCCGCCCTCCGCAGGTCACGCAGCGACCCGTCCCCCCGAATCCCCATCAATGCACTCCTTCCATCCCGAACACCCTTCCCAGGGTGGCGGCAAGAATCATCATCGGTCCAACGCATAATTTCGATGCTCACCATCGGTAGGGTCGATCCATGGAGCTGCGCCAGCTGGAGCACTTCGTCGCCGTCGCCGAGGAACTGCACTTCACCCGTGCCGCCGCCCGCGTCCACGTCGTGCAGTCCAGCCTGTCCAGCTCGATCGGCGCCCTCGAACGCGAACTCGGCGCCCGGCTGTTCACCCGCACCAACCGCCGCGTCGAGCTGACCGAGGCGGGCCGCGCGCTGCTGCCGTCCGCGCGCCGCGCGCTGGCCGCCGCGGAGAGCGGCCGCGACGCCGTCGCCGGGGTCCGGGGGCTGCTGCGCGGCCGGCTGACCATCGGCGCGATCCAGATGCTCGGCGTCCTCGACCTGCCCGCGCTGCTCGCCCGCTACCGGCGCCGCCACCCCGGCGTCACCCTCCGGCTGCGGCACGCGGGCGCGCCCGCCCTCGCCCGCGAGACCGCCGCCGGACGGCTCGACCTCGCGTTCGTCGACCACGCGACCGGCGACGCGCGGCTCACCGAGCACGCGCTCGGCGGCGACCGGCTCGTCCTCGCCGTCCCCCGGACGGACCCGCTGGCCGCGCGCGGCGCGATCCGCCTCGCCGACCCCGCGCTCGCCGCCCGCGACTTCGTCGAGTACCGCGCGGACTCGGCGCTGCGCGCCCAGATCGACGCCGCCTGCGCCGCCGCCGGGCTGCGCCGCAGGGTCGCCGCGGAGGTCGACACCATCCAGTACCTGGTGGAGCTCGTCGGTCACGGGCTGGGCGTGTCGCTGCTGCCGCCCCAGGCCCTGCGGAACGCGGCGGACCGCGTCGCCGCCGTCCCGACCGATCCGCCGCTGCACCGCGACCTCGTCGCCGTCACCCTCGCCGGGCGCCCCCTGCCGCCCGCCGTGGAGGCCCTGCTGGCGCTCCTTCCGGACCAGTAGGGCGAGGGGTCAGGCGAGGAGGTTCGGCGGCGACTCCAGGTCGGTGAGCTCCACGCCCGGAGCCGCCACGGCGACGTCACCGGCCAGATACAGGGACTCCACCTCGCCCGTCGACAGATCGGTGATCTCGTACTCCGTCACGGGCAGCGGCTCGGTCTCGGTCTCGTAGGAGGACGTCGCGCCCCGGCGCCACCGCCACAGCACCGTCAGCGCCGACAGCGACGTCCCGCTCAACCGGACGAGGCGGACATCGGTCGCGGCGCCCTCGTCCAGCTCCAGGGAACGCGCCACCGCGACGAGGAACCCCGGCGAACCGGACACGAAGCCCGACGCCCGCTCCCCGTGCTCGGTGCCCGACTCCCCCGCCGCGCGCACCCACGCCAGCTCGGGCCCGGTCAGCCCGCCCCGCAGCCACCACCCGGGGGTGACGAGCTCGACGCGGATCTGCCGCCAGCGCGCGTCCACGACGAGGTCCAGGCGGACGCCGTCGTCCCGGCGGGACGTGTAGCGCCAGCCGCCGGGCCCGGGAGCGCACTGGAAGCGCTCCTCGACCCCCTCGTCGACGTGCAGGTACGTCCCGGACGGCACGGTCAGGACCCGATGCGCCAGGAGTGCAGGTAGTCCTCCTGGTCCGGGGTGAGCAGGTCGATGGAGATGGCCATGGACGCCAGCTTCAGCCGCGCCACCTCCGTGTCGATCTCCTTGGGGACGTCGTGGACGGCGGCGGGCAGCGACGCGTGCGCCGTCGCGAGCCACGCGCACGTGAGGGCCTGGTCGGCGAAGGACATGTCCATCACCGCGGCGGGATGGCCCTCGGCGGCCGCCAGGTTGACCAGGCGCCCCTCGGCCAGCAGGACCAGGCGGCGGCCGTCGGCCAGGACGTACTCGTCCGTCTGCGGGCGCACACCGTGGTGGACGGCGACCGCCATCTCCTCCAGCGCGCGCACGTCGATCTCGACGTCGAAGTGGCCGGAGTTCGCGAGGATCGCGCCGTCCTTCATCAGCGCGAGATGCTCGGCGTTCACCACGTCGCGGTTGCCGGTGACGGTGATGAACACGTCGCCGTCCACCGCCGCCTCGGCCATCGGCTGCACGGCGAAGCCCTGCAGCGCCGCGTCCAGCGCCTTCACCGGGTCGATCTCGGTGATGACGACACGGGCGCCCAGGCCCCGCGCGCGCTCGGCGAGGCCCCGCCCGCAGTAGCCGAAGCCCGCGATGACCACCGTCTTGCCCGCCAGAAGCGTGTTGGTGGCGCGGATGATGCCGTCCAGCGTCGACTGCCCGGTCCCGTACCGGTTGTCGAACATGTGCTTCGTATCGGTGTCGTTCACCGCGACCATGGGGAACCGGAGGGCGCCCTCACGGGCCATCTGGTGGAGGCGTATGACGCCCGTCGTCGTCTGCTCGCACCCGGCCTTCACCGTGGGCAGCAGATCGGTGCGGTCGGTGTGCAGCGTGTTGACGAGGTCGCAGCCGTCGTCCAGCACAAGGTCAGGACCCGTCTCCAGAGCCTGGTGGATGTGCGCGTAATAGCCCTCACGGTCGATGCCCGCGCGCGCGAAGACCTCCGTGCCGTCCTCCTGCACGAGCGCGGCGGCCGTGTCGTCCTGCGTGGACAGCGGGTTGGACGACGCGAGCGCCACGCTCGCCCCACCCGCCTGCAGGGTCCGGATCAGGCAGGCCGTCTCCGTCGTGATGTGCATGCACGCCGCGATCCGCAGGCCGTCCAAAGGACGCTCCTTGGCGAACCGCTCCCGGATCTGCCGCAGCACCGGCATGCTCCGGTCGGCCCACTCGATCCGCTTGACGCCCTCGTACGCCAGCGACACGTCCGCGATATCGCTCATCCGTCCCCCTCAAGGCACAAACCGCCGCACGGCCTTGGGCCGTGCGGCGGTCCGAACGCTACAGGCGATCAGTAGCGGTAGTGGTCCGGCTTGTACGGGCCCTCGACGTGGACGCCGATGTAGGCGGCCTGCTCCTTGGTGAGCGTGGTCAGCTTGACGCCGAGCGCGTCCAGGTGGAGGCGGGCGACCTTCTCGTCCAGGTGCTTCGGCAGCACGTACACGCCGACCGGGTACTCCTCGGTCTTGGTGAACAGCTCGATCTGCGCGATGACCTGGTTGGTGAACGAGTTGGACATGACGAACGACGGGTGGCCGGTGGCGCAGCCGAGGTTCATCAGCCGGCCCTCGGCCAGCACGATGATCGAGTGGCCGTCCGCGAACCGCCACTCGTGCACCTGCGGCTTGATCTCGATCTTCTCGATGCCGTCGGTCTTGGCGAGCCCGGCCATGTCGATCTCGTTGTCGAAGTGGCCGATGTTGGAGACGATCGCCTGGTGCTTCATCCGGGCCATGTGGTCGGCGCGGATGATGTTGAAGTTGCCGGTGGTGGTCACGAAGATGTCGGCGATCTCGACGACGTCCTCCAGGGTGGTGACCTGGAAGCCGTCCATCGCGGCCTGCAGCGCGCAGATCGGGTCGATCTCGGTGACGATGACGCGCGCGCCCTGGCCCTTCAGCGCCTCGGCGCAGCCCTTGCCGACGTCGCCGTAGCCGCACACCACGGCGACCTTGCCGCCGATCAGCACGTCGGTGGCGCGGTTGAGGCCGTCGATGACCGAGTGCCGGCAGCCGTACTTGTTGTCGAACTTCGACTTGGTGACCGAGTCGTTGACGTTGATCGCCGGGAAGGCGAGGGTGCCGGCCTTCGCCATCTCGTACAGGCGGTGGACGCCGGTGGTGGTCTCCTCGGTGACGCCCTTGATGCCGGCGGCGGTCTCGGTCCAGCGGCCCGGCTTCTCGGCGATGGTGCGGCGGAGGGTGTCGAGGATGATCCCCCACTCCTCCGGGTCGTCCTCGGTCGCCTGCGGGACGGCGCCCGCCTTCTCGTACTCGGCACCCTTGTGGACGAGCAGGGTCGCGTCGCCGCCGTCGTCCAGGATCATGTTCGGGCCGGAGCCGTCCGGCCACCGCAGCGCCTGGTCGGTGCACCACCAGTACTCTTCGAGCGTCTCGCCCTTCCAGGCGAACACCGGGACGCCCTTCGGGTCCTCGGCCGTACCGTCCTTGCCGACGACGATCGCGGCGGCGGCGTGGTCCTGGGTGGAGAAGATGTTGCAGGACACCCAGCGGACGTCGGCGCCGAGCTCCACCAGCGTCTCGATCAGCACGGCCGTCTGGATCGTCATGTGCAGCGAGCCCATGATCTTGGCGCCGCGCAGCGGCTTGGCGGCGGAGTACTCCTCGCGCACCGCCATCAGGCCCGGCATCTCGTGCTCGGCGAGCCGGATCTCCCGCCGGCCGAAGTCCGCCAGCGAAAGGTCGGCGACCTTGTAGTCCATGCTTTCGTTGCTCCTTGTCTGCTTTCTCGCAGCAGGGTCCGCTTTGCAGCAGGTCCGCTCGCGCGCGGCAGGTCCACTTGTGCCCGCGGGTCGCGTCGTTCGTCCGCGAGGACCGGCCCCGCGGGCCGGCCGACCCGGCCGAGTCTACGGGCGGGGACGGCCCGGAGGCACGGTCGGGGGCGCATTTCTAACACGAATTTGTCAGAATCGACGCATGCGCATCACGGAGGCCGCCCGGCGGCTCGGCACCTCGCCCCGCATGCTCCGCTACCGGGAGACGCTCGGGCTGCTGCCCGCGACCCGCGATCCCGCACCGGCCGGCACCGGACGGAACGGCGGTACCGCGCGGGGCGGCGGGCACCGGCGGTTCGGCGACGCGGAGCTGCGCGCCGTCGCGCTCGCGCTGGCGCTGGAGAAGCGCTACGACATCGGGCCCGCCGAGCTGGCGTTCGGGCTCCGCGTGCTCGCCGAGCCGCAGGTCCAGGCGCACGTCCGGGAACTGGGCGAGCGCATCGGCCGGCTGTCCGCACCACCCGCGCGGGCCCTGGACTTCGAGAAGGAGAAGGCGCTGCGGCTGCTGCGCCGCCGGTAGCGGGCGGGCCGGCGGGCGCCGTTCCGTCCGCCGCGGCCACTACCATCCCGCTGGACGGACGGGAGGCGGCGCGTGAAGAACTGGCTCTACGGGGTGCTCGGCCTCGTGCTCGGCATCGGACTGTTCGTGGGCGGCCTGTCGTCGATGCCGGGCGGCACGGTCAAGTGCGGCGAGCGCGTGATGTCGCCGGGCGACACCTGCACGACGCTCCGGAAGGGGCGCGCCACCCACCGGTCCTACGACGAGCAGAAGTCCAAGGACGGCCGCGAGGCGGTCATCATGATGATCGTCGGGCCGCTGCTGGCGGTCGGCTGCGGCGTGCTCTTCCTCGGCCCGGCCGTCATGCGCCGCCGCAAGAGCACAGCGCACGCGGCAGGCCCAGCCCAGCCGCCGCCACCGCCGCCTCCGGGCGCCCCGGCCTCCGACCTCCCGCCGCCGCCCGCCCGGCCGTACAGTCCCCCGGGCCCGTACCCGCCCGCCTGAGGCGAAGGGCCCGGCGGCCGCCGATCAGGTCGCGTTCTCGCCCGGGACGACGACGCCGGACTCGTAGGCGAGCATCACTGCCTGGGCCCGGTCGCGCAGGCCCAGCTTGGTGAAGACCCGGGCCACGTGCGTCTTGACCGTGTGCTCGCTGACCACGAGGCGGGCGGCGATCTCGGCGTTGGACAGCCCGCCCGCGATCAGCACGAGCACCTCGCTCTCCCGGGCCGTCAGCGTGGACAGCTCCGACGGCGCCTGCGGGCGGCTCCGCCGCTGCTTGGTGAACTCCCGGATCAGCCGCCCGGTGACCTGCGGCGCCAGCAGCGAGTCGCCGCGTGCGACGACCCGGACCGCGGAGACCAGCTCGTCGGCGGTCGCGTCCTTGAGCAGGAAGCCGGACGCGCCGACCGCGAGCGCCTCGTAGACGTACTCGTCCACGTCGAAGGTGGTGAGCACGAGGACGCGGACGCCCTCGGAGCCGGGCTGCGCGAGGATCCGGCGGGTGGCCTCGATGCCGTCCATCCCGGGCATCCGGATGTCCATGACCACGACGTCGGGACGGCCCCGCTCGGCGAGCGCGACCGCCTGCCGCCCGTCGCCGGCCTCGCCGACGACGGTGATGTCCTCCTGCGCGTCGAGCAGGGCGGCGAACCCGGCGCGGACGATGGTCTGGTCGTCCGCCACCAGCACCCGGATCACCGGCGGGGCCCCGTTCCGGAGCGGGCGAGAGCGCGGTCAGCGGCGGCCGGGGGGCGCCTCGGAACCGTGTCCACTGGTGGAATTCCCCTCCCTCGTCAGCGGAAGCTCGGCCTCCACCAGGAACCCGCCGTCGGTCGCGGGGCCGGCGGAGAACCGTCCGCCCAGCATGGTCGCACGTTCCCGCATGCCGACGAGACCGTGTCCGCCGCCCGGCCCGCCGCCGGGCGCGCCGGCCGGCGGCCGCGCGCCCTCCAGCCGGGTCGGACCGGCCGGGCCCGCGCCGGCGGGGTCCAGTACCGCGGTACGGGCGGCGGGATCGTCCAGGTTCAGCACCCGCGTCGATCCGGCCGAGCCGTCGTCGCGGACCCGGACCGCGAGCCGGTCGGGAAGGAAGGTGAGGTCGACGTGCACCCCGGCGCCCGGCGCGTGCCGCCGCGCGTTCGTCAGGGCCTCCTGGACGATCCGGTACGCCGACAGCTCCACGGTCGTGGACAGCGCCCGCGGGTCGCCGTGCACGGCGAGGTCGACGGCGCCGCCCGCGCCGCGGTGCTGCTCGATCAGGTCGGGGAGCCGGTCGAGGCGCGGCTGCGGGGAGTTCGCGGCGTCCGGCTCGGGCTTGGCGTCGGCGCGCAGCACGCTGAGCAGCCGGCGCATCTCCACCAGCGCCTCCCGGGCCGTCTTGGCGATCTCGGTGTAGCCGGCGCGGGCCTCGGGCGACAGGTCGTCCATCGTGTACGGGGCCGTCTCCGCCTGCACGGCGATCATGGAGACGGAGTGCGCGACGACGTCGTGCAGCTCGCGGGCGATGCGGGCGCGCTCGCGCATGACGGCCTGCTCGCGCTGGACGGCGGTGAGCCGGGTGAGGGTCTCGTTGGTGCGCTCCTCCGCCTCCGCCTCGGTGCGGCCCGCGGACTCGACGGCGCGGCGCGCGTCGCCGAGGCCGATGGCGGCCAGCACGGCGACGACCGCGGCCGGCCAGGGGACGTCGTCGAGCGTGCCCGTGGCGAGGTAGACGACGGCGACGGTGGCGACGCTCCCGGCCGCGAGGACGCCCGCGGACTGCCGGGGAAGCTGCCGCCCCAGCGCGTACAGCGTGTAGAGCGCCGCGAACGCCGTGGTGATGAGCAGCTGCTGGCCGGTGAGCAGCCCGGCCGCGAACGCGCCGAGGACGACGGCCGCGACGGGCCGCAGGTTCTCGCGGCGCCAGACGAGCGGTACCGTCGAGGCGACCGCGAAGCCCCCGGCGAGGCTCAGCGGGGACCCGGTGCTCGGCGCCAGCTCGGCCAGCGCGGCGATGGTCAGCGCGAGGCCGGTGAGCGGCGCGAAGTACCAGGCGCCGGTGAACTCGCTCCAGGTGTTGATCCAGCGGGGCAGCGGCGCCGTCTCGCCGGCCGGAGGGGGCGGCGAGCCCGGGAAGCCGGGCGGCATGCCGGGGGCGCCGGGGGCGGGCCCGCGGCCCGCGCCGTTCAGCCGGGCGCCGAGCCTGACGGCGAGCGGCCGCAGCAGGTGCCCGATGCCGGTGAGGATCCAGAGCAGCAGCTGCCCCACCCCCGCCACGATCCGGCCGGACAGCCGCCACGCCTGGTGGGCGAGGGCTGGGCCGAACCCCGCGGGGTCGGGTCCGGTCCGGGCCTTGTCATCGGTGGTCACTTCTCAATACTGACCGCTGGACGGGCTCATCACCTCACCGTGCGGTGGTATGCCCGCGGCCTGAATCCCCCTACAGGACGACCCCCGATCCCTCCTTGCGGGGGACGTGCGGGCGACCGGCGGAGACGTAATGTCTTAACCGTGACCGCAACGGCGGCACCGCCGACGTAGGGGGTTCGGCGGGGCTGCCGCGGTCACGCCAACCGCCCGGTTTCAGGGGTCCGGGCGGGGAAGCATGGGAAGCACCTCGCCGGACGGCCGCGCCGCCCGCCTCCGCGGAGGCACTCGCCGGTCTCGCCTGGGCTGGGGTTCGGCCGGCAACAGGTTCCGGCCGCCCGGCGAGGGATCCCATGCGGCCGCTCGTGGCGGCCCGGACAGGGCCGCCGCCACCGGCCCTACACGGCCCCGAAGGGGGCCGCCTCCCTCACACGTTCTCGCCCGCGGCCTTCTCGACCGGTTCGGCCGGCGTGGAGGCGGGGGCGTGCTTGCGGTCCGCCTCGTCCAGCGCCGGCTCCAGGTAGATCATGCCCGCCTCGGGGATCACCGCGCGGACCTTGGCCTCGGCCGCGTCGATGCCGCGGGCCACCTCGGCGGCGGTGTCGTCGTGGTAGACGGCGATCTTCGCGGCGATCAGCAGCTCCTCCGGGCCGAGGTACTCGGTCCGCATGTGGATGACGTGGTCGACCTGCTCCACCGACTCCAGCGCCTCGATGATCCGCTTCTCCTGGTCGGCGTCGACGCCCTCGCCGATCAGCAGGCTCTTGGTCTCGATCGCCAGCACCGTGGCGACGAGGCCCAGCAGGACGCCGATGCCGACGGTGCCGATGCCGTCCCAGCGCCCGTCGCCGGTCGCGACCGCCATCGACACGCCGAACAGCGCGAGGACCAGGCCGATCAGCGCCGCCGCGTCCTCCAGCAGGACGACCGGCAGCTCCGGCGCCTTCGCGCGGCGGATGAACGCCCACCACGACTTGCCGGCGCGCAGCCGGTCCGACTCCTTGATCGCGGTCCGGAAGGAGAAGCCCTCCATCCCGATCGCGATGATCAGCACCGCGAACGCCCAGATGGGCGACTCGACGTCCTCCGGGTGCAGGATCTTGTGGTAGCCCTCGTACAGCGAGAACGCCGAGCCGACGGTGAACAGCACGACCGCGACGACGAACGCGTAGAAGTAGCGCTCCCGCCCGTACCCGAACGGGTGCTCGGGCGTCCGGTCGCGCTCGGAGCGCTTGCGGCCGAGCAGCAGCAGCCCCTGGTTCCCCGAGTCGGCGACCGAGTGGATCGACTCCGCCAGCATCGACGACGACCCCGTGAACGCGAACGCGACCATCTTCGACGCGGCGATTCCGAGGTTGGCGGCCAGGGCCGCGATGATGGCCTTCGTCCCACCCTCAGCACTCATCTAGGCAATCCTCGCTTTGAGCTCTTGAATGGCCGGCACGGGCGTCGGGTCGACGCCCAGCGTGATGGCCAAGTAAACCGTGACATAGTCGGCCAGCGCGATCAGTGTCGCGATTCTCTCGAGCGGATGGTCGCCCTCGGCGAGGATCTCGGTCACCGCGACGCCCCGGTCCCGGGCCAGCTCGACGGACGCCTCGCGCCGCTTGGCGGTCTGCGGGTGCTCCTCGGTGTCGCGCAGCACGACCAGGTGGAGGCCGTGCTCCGCGTCCTCGGTGCGGTCGCGGAAGAAATCGTCGTTGTCGGGGGGCGTGGGGGTCGGCCCCCACAATGACGCGTCGGAATCGGCCGGCGAGCCGCCGCCCGCGAAGAGGCCGTCGAACGCCATCACCTGGTTGTGGTCCGCCTCCGGCAGGCCGCCGAAGACGCCCGGGTACTTGGCGTTCTCGTTGAGCTGGCAGCACATCCGGTACGCGGCCGTCTCGGCGAGCGGCGACGTCCCCCACACCAGCGGGACGTCGCCGGCGAGGTCCAGCGCGATCCGCTTCGCCGGGTTCACGAACGGCTCGCTGTCCGGGCGGCACCGGTGCGCGACGTCCTCCAGCCGGGCCGCCGTGGACTCCAGCACCGCGTCGGGGACGTCCGTCAGGCCGAGCGTGCGGGCCGCGACGAGCAGCGGGACCGTGAGGCCCCACAGCGTCGACCGCGGCTGCCCCACCGACCGCACCGGGACGAACACGCCGCGGCTGCGGGCGGCGAGATCGGCCAGCGGCGAGCCGGCCCCGCCGACGCACAGCAGCCGGCAGCCGCGCCGGGCCGCCTGCGCCGCCACCTCCAGGGTCTCCTCGGTGGAGCCGGAGCAGGACACCGCGATCACCAGGTCGGCGGCGCCGACCCAGCCGGGCAGCCGGTACCCGCGGACCGTCGTGACCGGGACGGGGCAGCCGAGCCCGCAGACCGCCGCGAGGACGTCCCCGGAGATCCCGGAGCCGCCCATGCCGGTGACCACGACCGCGCGGGGGCGGCCGTCCTCGGCGAGCGCCGCGACGCCGGCCTCCTCGGCCGCGCGCCGCGCCTCCCGGATCTGCGCCGCGGACGAGGCGACCTGCCGCAGCATCCCGCCCGGATCGGCCGCCTCGACGTCCGGCGCCTCCTCCAGCCGTCCCGGATCGAGCGTGCTCACGAAGCGGGGGCCCGGGCCTCGTCGACGAGGAGGACGGGGATGTCGTCGCGGACCGGGTAGGCGTAGCCGCAGGAGCCGGTGCAGACCAGCTCGGCGGCGGCGTCGTCGGCGCGCAGCTCGCCGCCGCAGTTCGGGCAGGCCAGGATCTCCAGCAGCCAGTCGTCCAGCTTCATGCTCATAGCAGCGTCACTTCTCCCTCACGATGGCCAGGACCTCGTCGCGGATCGCCGCCATGGTGGCCTCGTCGCCGGCCTCCGCGTTGAGGCGCAGCAGCGGCTCGGTGTTGGACGGCCGCAGGTTGAACCACCATCCGGCGGCCTCGTCCCCGACGGTCAGGCCGTCCAGCTCGTCGATCGTAACGCCGGGGCGGCCGGCGAACGCCTCGCGGACCTTGCCCGCCGCGGCGTCCTGGTCGGCGACCTCGCTGTTGATCTCGCCGGACGCCGCGTAGCGGGTGTACTCGCCGAGCAGCTCCGACAGGGGGCCGTCCTGCTCGCCCAGCGCGGCCAGCACGTGCAGCGCGGCGAGCATGCCGGAGTCGGCGAACCAGAAGTCGCGGAAGTAGAAGTGCGCCGAGTGCTCGCCGCCGAACACCGCGCCCGTCTCCGCCATCGTCTGCTTGATGAACGAGTGCCCGACCCGGGTCCGGACGGGGGACCCGCCGTTCTCGGTGACGATCTCCGGGACGGCCTTCGAGGTGATCAGGTTGTGCACGATCGGCGCGCCGGGGTGCTTGGCCAGCTCCCGCACCGCGACCAGCGCGGTGATCGCGGACGGCGCGACGATCTCGCCGCGCTCGTCCACCACGAAGCAGCGGTCGGCGTCGCCGTCGAAGGCGAGGCCGATGTCGGCGCCGGTCTCGCGGACCTTGGCCTGCAGGTCGCGCAGGTTCTCCGGCTCGATCGGGTTGGCCTCGTGGTTGGGGAAGGTGCCGTCCAGCTCGAAGTACAGCGGGACGAGGTCGATCGGCAGCCCATCGAAGACGACCGGGACGGTGTGACCGCCCATGCCGTTGCCCGCGTCCACGACGACCTTGAGCGGGCGGATCGAGGACAGGTCGACCAGCGTCTTGAGGTGGTCGGCGTATCCGTGCAGGACATCGCGCTGCGACACCGTGCCGGGCTCCCCGTCGTAGGCCGGGACGCCGTTCTCGACCATCTCGCGGATCTCGGTCAGGCCGGTGTCGCGGCCGACCGGCTTGGCGCCCGCGCGGCACAGCTTGATGCCGTTGTACTTCGCCGGGTTGTGGCTGGCGGTGAACATCGCGCCGGGGACGTCCAGGTCGCCGCTGGCGTAGTAGAGCATGTCGGTGGAGCCGAGCCCGGCCTCGATCACGTCCGCGCCCTGCGAGGTCGCGCCGCGCGCGAACGCGGCGGCCAGCGGCCCGGACGACTCGCGCATGTCGTGCGCGGTGACGATCGCGTCCGCCCCGGTCACCCGCACGAACGCCGCGCCGGCCGCCTCCGCGACGGCGGCGTCCAGCTCGTCGGGCACGACGCCGCGGATGTCGTACGCCTTGAAGATCTTGGCGAGGTCGCCCACTCCTGCTCCCCTGTACGCAAGTGATGACCGAAAGTCGGCGGGACAACCGAGCCTACCGGGAAGCGCGGCGGCGGCCCGAGCCGGTGCCGGTCGTGGGCGTGACCGGGGTCACTCCTGCGGCGGCGTCACTCCTGCGGCCGGGTCACTCCTGCGGCTGGGTGCCCGCCGGTTCGGAGCGCAGCACGCGCAGGTGCCCGCGGCGGCCGACCTCGGTGCCCTGGCCGACGGGCTCCTGCCCGGGGGCCGGCGCGGGGCGGGCGGCCTCGCGGACGGCGTCGGCGAGCGCCTCCAGGTCGTCGGCGCTCGGCTCGGTCTCCTCCTCGACGGGGAGCCGGACCAGCTCCCAGCCCATGGGGGCCGTCAGCCGCTCCGAATGCTCCGCGCACAGGTCGTAGCAGTGCGGCTCGGCGTACGTGGCGAGGGGCCCCAGGACAGCGGTCGAGTCGCGGTAGACGTACGTGAGCGTGAAGACTGCGGGCGCCTTGCAGGCGGTGCGGGAGCAGGTGCGGACGGGGCTCACGATGGCCGACCGTACCTCGCTCCCGCCGCCTCCGCCACCACCCGGGCGCACGTGTCGCCGTTACCGCCCGATTTCGCGGGTAACAACTACATACCGTGTGGACCCGAACTCTCACCGTGCGGCCGCTGTCGGGGCGCGGTGGGGCCGCTGTCCGGGGCGCCACGTTGGTGTTCCCGATGCGGAGACGGGTGTTCCTGGTGCGGGGGCCGGGGTTCGCGTGCGGCGGGAGGTAAGCTGAGGGGGTGCGATCCCGTGTGGCAGGCGTACGGCGCCGCGATCGGCACGGTCGCGGCCTCCGTGGCCCTCTGACGCCCCCGCAGGCGCCGGTCTCCCGGACCCGCGCGGAGAAGTTCGACGACCTCGTCCACGACGAGGTGCGGCGGCTCGGCGCGCGCTGGGGCAGGGAGCTGTCCGGTGTGGAGTTCGGCGTCGAGGAGGTGCCGGACGTCGAGCCCTGGTTCGACGGCCCCGTCCCCCTCGGCCGGACGGTGCCCGCCGACGGCGCCCGTCCCCTCCGCATCGTGGTGTTCCGGCGTCCCGTGGAGGCGCGCGCGTCGGGCGAGCAGGAGCTCGGCCGGCTGGTGCGCGACCTGCTGGTGGAGGAGGTCGCCGACCTCCTCGGCCTCTCCCCCGAGTCCGTCGACCCGAGCTATGACTCCCCGGACGACTAGCCGATGACGGCCGGCCGACGGAGACGGGCCGGCGGAGACGGGCCGATGACGTCTAGCGGATGAGGGCGGTCTGGCTGTCGCCGGTGGGCGGGAGCCGGACGGTGGTCGGCGCGGGCATCAGCGGCAGCACGGTGAACAGGTAGCCGCCGCCCTTGCCCTTCGCCATGATCCGCGCGGCGTAGACCGGCCCCGAACCCGGCTTGGCCGTGATGACGGCCCCGTAGCCCTTGTCGCCGCCGTGCGGTGCGGCGAGCTTCGTCTCGACGGTGCGTCCCGCGCCGATCTCGACGTTCTGCGGTGCGCCGGGCCCCTGCCCGTCCATCGTGGTGATCTGGACGGCGGCGCGGCCGGCGGGCGCGGTGAGGACGACGGACGCGTCGAACCGGTCGTCGGCGATGACCGCGGAGGCCCCGGACGGGCCGCCGAGCGGCTCGGTGGCGGTGCCGTAGGCGACGTCGGCGCCGCGCGAGGCCGCGTAGCCGGCGATGATCGGCCGGTCGGAGTCCAGCCGGACGGCGGCGGCGCGGCCGGACAGGGCGCCGGCGAGGTCGACGGAGGTGACGCTCTGCGCGGGCGCCTCCACGATGTCCTGGCCCTGGGGGGCGAAGGCGCCGTCGGCGGTGACGGCCCGCACCCGGATCCGGGCGTCGGCCTCGCCGGGCACCGCGATGACGAGCCGGCGCTGCCCGTCGCCGCCGGGCACCCCGGGGACGACCGCGGACGCGGCGGGCGCGGGCGACAGCGGCAGCCACTCGACGCCCTTCTTCTCGCCGATCCGGACCCGCAGCGACGCGGCGACGCGTCCGGCGGTGGTGTGCACGTTGAGCGCGAGGTCGCGGGCGGTCTTGACGATGTCGCCGAGCCCCTCCGGCTGCTCGCCGATCTTGATGACGCTGGTGCTGTACGGCGCGACGGGCGTGGCGAGGCCCTCGGTGGTGTCGAGCGGCCCCTCCCCGGACAGGCCGGTGACGTCGACGGACGCCGGCTGGGCGTCGACGTTGGTGAGGTACAGGTCGAGCCGGTCGGCGGCGAGCGGGCCGGGGCCGAGGAACCACAGGTCGGTGCCGGGACGGGCGCAGCGGGCGCTCGCGAGGCCGCGGTCGGGGCCGCCGGACCAGTGGGTGGTCTGCTCGGCCTCGATCCCGGCGGCGAGGGCGCCGGTGGCCCGGACGGTGTAGGAGTCCTCGGTGGTGCCCGTGTCCTTGTCCCAGCCCTGGCCGGGGGCGGTCATGGAGGCGAGCGGGGAGCCGCCGCGGGTGTCGGCCACGTCGAGGCGTCCGCCGGTCCGCTTCTGCGGGAGGGACTGGAGGGCGACGCGGCCGCCCTCGTGCCCCGGGCAGACCATCACGGCGGCGTCGACGGGCGCGCTGCGGCCCTTGGCGACGGCGGTCCCGGGGCGCGAGAACGACGCGGCGCCGTAGAGGGCCGCGAGGCCGACCAGGACGAGGGCGGCGATGGCGTAGCGCATGCCGAGGAGTTTCAGCACTCGGTCCATGTCAGCTCTGCTCCTCCGAGGCCACGGGTTCGGGCGCGGGCTCGCTCGTGGACCTGGGCTTCGGCAGGGTTCCGGAGGCGGGCTCGGGCTCGTCTCGCGGCGGCTCCGCGGTCTCCGGCGTCTCCGGCCCCTCCGGTGTCTCCGCAGGCGAGGCCGGTTCCGGTTCGTGGCGGACGCCGGCGCGGTGCCCGCCGCGCACGCCGCGCACGCCGCGCCTGGCGCGGCGGCCCCGCCGTTCGCGCCGTTCGCGGTTGCGGTCGCCGCCCGGCACGAGGGTGTCGGCGCGCGCGCCCGGCAGCGCCAGGACGGCGACCAGGAGCACCGCCACGCCCTGGACGACGAGCCACGTGTGCCGCATCAGCATGCCGCGCGTCAGCGTGACCTCGCCGCCGGACGCGGGGACGTCGTAGCCCTGCGCCCATCCGTCGACGGTCCGCGACTTGAGGCCGCGGCCGTTCAGCTCCGCCTTCCAGCCGCCGTCGGCCGGTTCGGCGAGCAGCAGTGTGCGCGCGCCGGTCCCGGCGGGGATGCGCACACGCGCGTCGATCCTGCCCGCGCGCAGCGGCGTGATCGTGGAGCCCTGCAGGAGCATCATGCGGGCGGAGTTCGCCTGGAGGCGCCACACCGCGAACGATCCCGTCCGGCTGAGGCGCGACAGTTCCGGCGCCGCGTCCAGGACCTTGGTGACGGGGTCGGAGCCGGGGTGCGGCACCAGCACGTACTGGACGCCCATCCGCGACAGCGCCGGGCCGTCGTCGCCCTCCCGGTTGGCGGCCAGGCTCGCGACCAGCTCGTCCAGGCGCCGCTCGCCGGGCCCGTCCGCGATGGTCTCGGCCTCGCCGAGCCTCGGCCGGTCGCCGCGGAGCAGCGTGTAGGCGACGCGTCCGGACGGGTCGCCGTGCAGCACGAGCGTGCGCGGCCCGCCCGGCGCCTTGACGAACTCGGGGACGGTGTCCGCGCCGACCGTGCCCAGCGGCCCGTCCGCGCCCCGGGCGATCCACGCGCCCGCCGCGAGCAGCGGCGCCGTGAGCGCGGCGAGGACGACGACCGCGCCGCCCGCCTTGTAGATCAGGTGCTTGCCGGCGAGGACCTCGGTGCCGCGCTGGACGGCGGCGGTCGCGGCCAGCAGGACCCCGGCGCCCGCGAAGACCAGCGCGACGCCCGGCCAGGCCGGCGCCGCGTCCGCGCCCTTGGTGACGGTGGCGGCGCCGGTGAGGATCGCGACGAGCAGCCCGGCGACGGCCAGCAGCCAGCCCGCGAGGACGGCGGTGCGGCGGCCGCGCAGTGGCAGCGCGCAGACGGCGGCGGCGAACAGCCCGGCGAAGGTCCACCACACGGGCGTGCCGGGGCCGCCGGGGTTCAGGGCGAGCAGCTCGGCGGCCGTCGCGGGCTCGAACGCCCGGTGCAGGCCCGCCTCCAGCAGGAACCGCGACGGGTGCAGCAGCAGCCCGACCGTCCAGGGGAACAGCAGCAGCGGCGGGACGGCCAGCGCGATGACGAGGTTGCGGCGGTCCTGCCGGCGGCGCCGGTCGAACAGCGCCCAGACCAGGCCGCCGCCGGCCAGCGCGAGCGGCCACGCGAGCGGGACGAACGCGGTCGCGACGGTCAGCAGCAGCGCGACCGCCCACGCCGCGCGCCCGGCGCGCTTGCGCAGCGTGGCGGGGTCCGCGGCGAAGCGCGGCAGCCCGTACATGCGGGCGACCTGCACGGCGACCAGCGGGAGCAGGACGAGGACGACCGCGGTGCCGAGCCGGCCGCCCGCGATGGCGCCGGTCGCGGCGGGCAGCAGCGCGTACGCGGCGGCGAACCACACGCGGACGGCGGCGACGGGGATGCGGCGGCCGGTGGAGCGGGCCCGGCGGCCGGTCCGCGGCGGCTCCAGCACCAGGACGCGGGACGCGCGGTAGGCGGTGAGCCCGGCGAGCGGGACGCTGCCGAGCAGCAGGACCGCGACCGCCAGCCACGGTTTGCCGAACAGGACCGTCGACAACAGCGCCAGGAACCCGACGTACGGCGGGCTGCCCGCGCCCGTGCCGAGACCGACCGGGTGGAAGCCGGACAGGTACTGGTCCCACAGGTCGCTCGCGCCGCCCCATGCGGGCACGAGCGCTCCGCCGCCGAGCCGCGCGGCTCTGGTGATCAGCGACCGCTCGGCCGCGATGGTGACGGCGGCGAGCGCCAGCACCAGCAGCACGCCGGGACGGGCGAGCAGCCGGCGGATCGGGCCGGGCTCGTCGGTGATCTCGTCTTCGGACTCCCGGTCGTGCTCGTGCGCGGCGAAGAACTCCGAGACCGCCTCGCCGGCGCGGCGCAGCGCGACCATCCGGGGCTGGAACCGCCGGACGCTGCGGTGCACGCGCGCCCGGCCGTCGGCGCGGACGGCGCGGGCCCGCCGCAGCCGGCCCGGATCGCGCAGCACGTCGGCGAGCGCGGCGAGCTCCGCGCGCGCGGCGGCGGGCCGCTTGGTGATCGTCAGGACGAGCGCGTGCACCAGCGACGCCCACACGTTCCGGACCAGCGTCCGCAGCATGGTCCGGAACGGCTGGTTCGCCAGCAGCGTCCACAGCGCGTTGCGGCGGTCGCGGCGGAGCGGGTGCTCGGAGGTCATCCCGATCTCGCGGAGCCCCCGCCGCGCCGCCTCCGCGTGGTACACGACCGCGTCGGTCGCGACGACGACCCGGTGCCCGGCCGCGTGGACCCGCCAGCAGAAGTCCAGGTCGTCGCGGAAGATGCCGTACTCGACGTCGAACCCGCCGAGCCGGTCCCACACGTCGCGCCGCACCAGCATCCCGGCGCTGGAGACGGCCAGCACGTCGCGGACGCCGTCGTGCTGGCCCTGGTCGAACTCGCGGCGGTCGACGCCGGTCCAGCGGCGCCCGGCCGCGTCGACGGACGTCCCGGCCTCGCGCAGCACGCGCCGGTCGGCGAAGTCGCGGATCTTGGGGCCGAGGACGGCGATGCCGGGGTCGGACTCGGCGGTCCGCAGCAGGTGGCCGAGGGCGTCGTGGTCGGGCACGGAGTCGTCGTGCAGCAGCCAGACCCACTCGGACCTGGGGTTGCCCGGCTCGTCGTCGGGGACGGGGGCGGACGCGGCGTCCTGGCGCAGCGCCTCGGCGACGGCCTCGCCGTAGCCGGTGGTGCGGGGCAGCGTGAGGACGCCGTGACCGCCGACGACCTCGGCGAGGACGGCGGGGCCGCGGTCGCGGCTCCCGGTGTCCACGGTCACGAGGCGCTGCACGGGCCGCGCCTGCGTCAGCAGCGCCTTGAGCGCCTCGGGCAGCCAGCGCGCGCCGTCGTGGGCGACGAGGACGGCCGTGACGACATGGCGATCGAGTGTGGGGGCCAAGGATCGCTCGATCTGTGGGACGACGGGTGATTCCCTGCTGGAATGCAGCAGCCGTGCCGGCCCTGGGGCCGACACGGCTGCTTACTGTACGCGTGGCTTCGCTGTATTTCCTGCGATCCCGGCCCAAGGGGCTCGCCTGGCGGCTCGCCGCTCGACCGGGCTCGGGCGAGCGCGACCTCGCTTCGCGAGCCTCCCGGTGGGGGCTCGCCTCCGGCTCCGCCCCCACCGGTCAGACGACGCGCTCGCACGGCGGCTCGGCACGTCGGGCGGGAACTAGACGGCTTGGCGCTTCAGCTTGCGGCGTTCGCGTTCGGACAGTCCCCCCCAAATACCGAAACGTTCATCGTGCTGCAGCGCGTACTCCAAGCACTCCGTCCGCACCTCGCATGCCCGGCACACCTTCTTGGCCTCGCGAGTGGAGCCGCCCTTCTCCGGAAAAAACGCCTCCGGGTCCGTCTGCGCGCACAGTGCGCGCTCCTGCCAGCCCATCTCTTCGCCGTCTGTGCCGTGCGCCAGCGGGATGACGACCTCGCTCACAGCGCACCTCCTGCCCGTGGAACCCCCTGGTCAATGCCGTCCTCAAGATCTCTCCCCCGGGAAGGCATTGAAACTACACCGACGAAATTACACGCGTGTAGCGCCCGCCCCGTCAAGCGGAACGAGTTTCCAGGGCGACATAGCGGGTTATGTGGGGAAGCGCTCGCCGAACCTCAGATGAAGATCAGTTAATCGGCGGGTCAGTGAGGCGGATCACCGCCGGCCGGCGCCGGTCACTGCGGCGGCGGGGGGCGGTTGTCGCGGTACCAGTCGCCGCCCTCGTCGGGCCGCTGCTCGCCCTGCGGCTGCCCGGGGTGGGTGCCCTGCGGGCCCTGCTGTCCCGCGCCCTCCTGGCCGCCGGACCCGCCGTAGGCGCGGGTCCACTCGCCCATCTCCTCCTGCTGGTCGGCGGGCTGCTGCGGCTGCTCGCCTCCCTGCGGCTGCCCCGGCTGCGGCTGGGCCTGCCCCGGCTGGGCGGGCTGGCCGGGCTGCGGCTGGCCGTACTGCTGGTACTGCGGCTGGCCGTACTGCTGCTGCCCGTACTGCTGGCCGTACTGCTGCTGCGCGGCCTGCTGGCCCTCGGCGCCCTGCTGGCCGTACTGCTCGCCCTGCTGGCCGTACTGCTGGTACTGCTGGTAGCCCTGCTGGCCGTAGCCCTGCTGCCCGTACTGCTGGCCCTGCTGGTAGCCGAAGTCGGGGTAGCCCTGCTGCATCTGCGGCTGCGGGCGGGCCGGCTGCATGCCCTGGAAGACGGTGAAGACGAACCAGCCCGCGATGCCGATCACGGCGATCTTGCCGCCGCCGGCGAGGAACACGGCGAGCTTGCTGAGGGCGCTCGCGCCGTCGGCGGCCATCGCGCTCAGCCAGGAGATGACGGCGAACAGGGCGGTGACGCCGAGCACGCCGAGCGCGCCCATGGTGATGGTGCGGGCCTGCGGGGTCGCGGCGGCGCCCCAGGTCGTCAGCACGACCGCGAGGACGGCCAGCCCGACACAGACGATCTGCGTGAACAGGGTGTCCTGGGCGGCCGCGAGCGCACGGTAGGTGAAGGCACCGCCGCCGCCGAGCAGCAGGATGATGCCCGCGAGCAATTGGACGCCCGCGGAGGCGAGCAGTACCCAGGCGGCCGGTTCGCGCAGGCGCTGGACGGCTTCCTTGTTCACGGTGACTTCTCCAGACCGAGGCAATCGGATGACACGCAAAGCTTTGCACATCCCGCCCGGCCCCGTCTCTGTCCCCCGCGGCACGCCAAAACCCTAGAAAGGCGCGGTTCGCGGACGCGGAACGCGCCCTGCGCGTCGAGAGCCGCCCACCGGCGCCCTAGGCTGATCGGCATGAGGATCGTGGCGCTGGCGGGCGGCATCGGGGGAGCCCGCTTCCTGCGCGGGCTCCAGGCCGCCGCCCCCGAGGCGGAGATCACCGTCATCGGCAACACCGGGGACGACATCTCCCTGTTCGGGCTGCGTGTCTGCCCCGATTTGGACACCGTGATGTACACCCTCGGCGGCGGGATCAACGAGGAGCAGGGCTGGGGGCGGACGGACGAGACGTTCGCCGTCAAGGAGGAGCTGGCCGCCTACGGCGTGGGGCCCGGCTGGTTCGGGCTCGGCGACCGCGACTTCGCCACCCACATCGTCCGGACGCAGATGCTGGCGGCCGGGTACAAGCTGTCGTCGGTGACGGAGGCGCTGTGCGACCGGTGGAAGCCGGGCGTGCGGCTCATCCCGATGACCGACGACCAGGTCGAGACGCACGTGGTCGTGGACGACCCGGAGCGCGGTCGGCGCGCGATCCACTTCCAGGAGTGGTGGGTGCGGCTGCGCGCGTCGCTGCCCGCGCTGTCGATCGCGCCGGTCGGCGCCGACGAGGCGAAGCCGGCCCCGGGCGTGCTCAAGGCGATCGAGGAGGCGGACGTGGTGCTGTTCCCGCCGTCCAACCCGGTCGTCAGCATCGGGACGATCCTGGCGATCCCCGGCATCCGCGAGGCGGTCGCGGCGAACACCGTGGTCGGTGTGTCGCCGATCATCGGCGGCGCCCCGGTGCGCGGGATGGCGGACGCGTGCCTGACCGCGATCGGCGTGGAGACGTCGGCGAAGGCGGTGGCCGAGTACTACGGGCTCGGGCTGCTGGACGGCTGGCTCGTCGACGAGGCGGACGGCGACGTGCGGGTGGAGGGCATCGAGGTGCGGTCCCGCCCGCTGCTGATGAGCGACCCGGAGGCCACGGCGGCGATCGCGCGCGCGGCGCTCGACCTGGCCCTCCGGCTGAAGAAGGAAGCGCCGTGAATCTGCAGGTGTTCGGCATCCCCGGGCTGCCCGAGGTCGGCGAGGGCGACGACATCGCCGCGCTGGTCCCGGCGGACGCGGTCGAGGACGGGGACGTGCTGGTCGTCACGTCCAAGATCGTCAGCAAGGCGGAGGGCCGGGTCCTGGTCGCGGACGACCGGGAGAAGGCGATCGACGCCGAGACGGTGCGGGTGGTGGCGCGGCGCAGGCACGCGCGCGGCGAGACCCGGATCGTGGAGACGCGGCAGGGGCTGGTGCTGGCGGCGGCGGGGGTGGACGCGTCCAACACCGCGCCCGGCACCGTCCTGCTGCTGCCGGAGGACTCCGACGCCTCCGCGCGCCGCATCCGCGCGGGCGTGCGGGAGCGGACCGGCGCGGACGTCGCGGTCATCGTGTCCGACACGCTGGGCCGGCCGTGGCGCAACGGCCTGACGGACGCGGCGATCGGCGTGGCGGGCCTCGCGCCGCTCAGCGACCTGCGCGGCACCGACGACGCGTACGGCAACCGGCTCGAAGCGACCATCACCGCCGTCGCGGACGAGATCGCGGCGGCGGCGGAGCTGGTGAAGGGCAAGCTCGACGGGGTGCCGATCGCGGTGGTGCGCGGGCTGGCGCACCTGGTGACCGGCGACGACGGTCCGGGGGCGCGGCAGCTCGTCCGGCCGCCCGCCGAGGACATGTTCCGGTACGGGTCGGCGGACGTGCTGCACGCGCGCCGCACCATCCGCGAGTTCACCGCGGACCCGGTCGACCCGGAGGCGGTGCGGCGCGCGGTCGCCGCCGCGATCACCGCGCCGGCGCCGCACCACACGACGCCGTGGCGGTTCGTCCTGCTGGAGTCGGCCGAGTCCCGGACCCGGCTGCTGGACGCGATGCGCGACGCGTGGGAGGGCGACCTGCGCCGCGACGGCTTCTCCGAGGAGTCGATCGCCAAGCGGCTGCGGCGCGGCGACGTGCTGCGCCGCGCGCCCTACCTGGTCGTCCCGTGCCTGGTCATGGACGGCTCGCACGACTACCCCGACGCGCGCCGCGCGACCGCCGAGCGCGAGATGTTCGTCGTGGCGACCGGGGCGGGCGTGGAGAACCTGCTGGTGTCGCTGGCGGTGGAGGGGCTCGGGTCGTGCTGGGTGTCCAGCACGATGTTCTGCCGCGACGTCGTCCGCGAGGCCCTGGACCTGCCGGACGAGTGGGACCCGATGGGCGCCGTCGGCGTCGGCCACCCCGCCGCTCCGCCCCGCGACCGCCCGCCCCGGACCCCCGACGCGTTCATCGAAGTCCGTTGACCTGCGGCGTGTCGCCCTGATCGGCGGTGCCGTGAGGGCGACACGCGACGGCTCAGCGTTTCCAGGCGGAGAGCGCCCGGTCGATCTCCTTGGGGGTGGGGAGGCGGAGGGCGCGCGGCGGCCCGGCCGAGAGGCCGTGGTCGCGGGCGTAGGCGTCGCCGAACGTGCCGTCGGGCGCGCGGAAGCCCGCCTGCTGGAGGGCGTCGCGGGCGGACCGCGCGCCGAGCGCGTCGCCGAACGCGGCCGCCGCGTCGCGGTGCCGCCGGTCGCGGGCCGTGACGGCGTACGGGTGGTCGAGCATGAGCGTGCCCTCGTCCGGGACGATCGGGGTGACCGGGTTGGGTCGGTGCGCGCCGTTGTAGGCGATGGCGGCCTGCTCGGTGGTGACGGTGAGGGACCGGGCGAGCCGCGGCGCGGTGGTGAGCCCGGCGAGCACCGCGGCGGAGCCGCCGGACGCGTCGTCCACCGGTGACGGCGCGGCCCCGCGCAGGTCGCCCGCGACGTCGCCCGCCTTCCCGCCGACCTGCTCGACGGCGAGCATCGCGACCATCCCGCTGGTGCCGACGGCCGGGTCCGCCGCCCTGCGGGCGAGGGCGACGCCGTCCGCCTCGTCCTTGAGCAGCAGCTTCCAGCTCATGGCGACGTGGTCGGCGGCGAACTCCTCCGCCACCGGACGGGTCATGGCGAGCACCACGGGCGTCGCGGCGAGCGGCGTCCCGCCCGATGGGACGTTCCTGTCGCCCGCGTCGCGGACGATCCCCAGCCACACCGACGACTCCGGCACCCAGGCGTCCGCGCGCCGCCGCAGCTCAGGACGGCGGGCGAACTCGGCGGGCGCGACGGCCGTCACGCGCGCGCGGACGCACCGTCCGCCGACGCGGTGCTCCTCCACGTTGAACCGGGCCGCGACATCGCGCAGCGCCGGTGCGATCTCCGGCTGCGCGGCGACCGTGACGCGCACCGTGCCGCCCGCGCACGACGACGGCCCCGGCAGCAGGCCGAGCGCCCACGCCCCGCCGCCCACGCCCGTCACGACGAGCAAGGCGGCCGCCCACACCTTCCACCTCACCCGTCAGTCATACCGGACACACTAGGAGCATGCGTTCATTCGCGGCGAGTCGCCGTCATGGGCGTGGCCATGACGGCGACTCGCCGCGGCTCAACGGGGCGTGAGGGTGAGGGTGGGGCGGCCGAAGTGGCCGATGCCGTCGGTCTTGCGGGCGGCTTCGAGGCGCTCCGCCGGGACCTCGCCGTAGAGGGTGGTGCGCTGGCGGGCGGGACGTCCCGCCCGCGCGGCGATCTCCTCCAGCTCGCTGATCGGCTTGAACGACCCGTTCTCCGACCCCGCCATCCGGCTGATGGTCTCCTCCATCAGCGTCCCGCCGAGGTCGTTGACGCCGCCCTTCAGCACCCGCGTGCACAGCTCGTCGCCGAGCTTCACCCAGGACGTCTGGATGTTGGAGATGGCGCCGTGCAGCAGGATCCGCGCGAGCGCGTGGACGGCGACGTTCTCCCGCACGGTCGGCCCCGGACGCGCGAGCCCGGCCAGGTAGATCGGCGAGTTGTGGTGGACGAACGGCAGCAGCACGAACTCGCTGAACCCGCCCGTCCGCTCCTGGATGGAGCGCAGCAGCCTGAGGTGCGCGACCCAGTGCGCCGGGGTGTCCACATGCCCGTACATCATCGTGGACGTCGTCGGGATGCCGATCTCGTGCGCGGTGGTGACGACCTCGACCCACTGGTCGGTGGGCAGCTTGCCCTTCGTCAGCACCCAGCGGACGTCGTCGTCGAGGATCTCGGCGGCCGTCCCGGGCAGCGAGTCGACGCCCGCCTCCTTCGCCGCCTCCAGCCACTCGCGGATGGACAGGTCGGTGCGGGACGCGCCGTTGACGACCTCCATCGGGCTGTAGGAGTGCAGGTGGATGCCGGGGGCGCGGCGCTTCACCTCGCGGGCGAGGTCGAAGTAGGCGGTGCCGGGCAGGTCCGGGTGGATGCCGCCCTGCATGCAGATCTCGGTGGCGCCCGCCTCCCACGCCTCGTCCACCCGGTCGCCGACCTGCTGGAGCGACAGCGTGTACGCGTCGGCGTCGGTGCGGCGCTGCGCGAACGCGCAGAACCGGCAGCCGGTGTAGCAGACGTTCGTGAAGTTGATGTTCCGGGTGACGACGTAGGTCACGTCGTCGCCGACCGTGTCGCGGCGCAGGTCGTCGGCCAGCTGCGCGAGCGCGTCCAGCTCGGGGCCGTCGGCGTGCAGCAGCGCGAGGGCCTCGTCGTCGGTCAGGCCGGCCGGGTCCCGCTCGGCGGCGGCGAGGGCGGCCTTGACGTCGGCGTCGAACCGCTCGGGGGCGGCCATCCGCTCCTTGAGCGCGTCCCAGTCGCCGTAGACCTCGTCGAAGTCGTCGCGCCGGTCGGACGTGCGGCCGGTCGTGTCGATCTCGGTGTGCAGGTCGGTGCGCCCGGACGCCTCGAACCCGCCGTCGGGCTCCTGCCACGGACGCCCTTCGAGCACGGCGTCCTCGCGGGCGAGCCCGGTCGCCGGATCGGCCAGCGCGGACACGTGCCCGAGGAGCCGCGGGTCCAGCCACGGCTCGCCCCGCTTGACGTACTCGGGGTAGATCGTGAGGCGTTCGCGCAGCTCGAAGCCCGCTTCGGCGGTCCGCGCGGCCAGCTCGTCGATCTGCGGCCACGGACGCTCGGGGTTCACGTGGTCCGGCGTCAGCGGGGACACGCCGCCCCAGTCGTCGATGCCGGCGCGCAGCATCAGCGCGTACTGGTCGGCGACGAGGTTCGGCGGCGCCTGGACGCGCGCCTTCGGGCCGAGGACGATCCGCGTCACCGCGATCGTCGCGGCGAGCTCCTCCAGCTCGGCGTCGGGCGTGTCGCGCATCTTGGTGTCCGGCTTCGCGCGGAAGTTCTGCACGATCACCTCCTGGACGGCGCCGTACTCGCGCATCGTCCGGCGGATCGCGAAGATCGCGTCCGCGCGCTCCTCGACCGTCTCGCCGATCCCGATGAGGATGCCGGTGGTGAACGGGACGTTCGTCCGGCCGGCGTCCTCCAGCACCCGCAGCCGGACGGCCGGGTCCTTGTCCGGCGAGCCGAAGTGCGGGCCGCCGCGCTCGCTGAACAGCCGCGTCGCGGTGGTCTCCAGCATCATCCCCATGGACGGCGCGACCGGCTTGAGCCGCTGGAAGTCGCGCCACGTCAGCACGCCGGGGTTCAGGTGCGGCAGCAGCCCGGTCTCCTCCAGCACCCGGATCGCCATCGCCCGCACGTAGGACAGCGTGTCGTCGTAGCCGTGGGCGTCGAGCCACTCGCGGGCCTGCTTCCACCGGTCCTCGGGACGGTCCCCGAGCGTGAACAGCGCCTCCTTGCAGCCCATCGCCGCGCCCTGGCGGGCGATCTCCAGCACCTCGTCGGGGCTGAGGTACGGCGCGTCCAGCTTGTGCGGGACGGTCGCGAACGTGCAGTAGCCGCAGCGGTCCCGGCACAGCCGGGTCAGCGGGATGAAGACCTTGCGGCTGTAGGTGATGATCCCGGGACGTCCCGCCGCCGCGAGACCGGCGTCCCTGGTCCTCGCCGCGTAGGCGAGGAGATCGTCGAGCTGCGGGCCCCTGGCCTGCAGCAGCGTCGTGGCCTCGGACTGGTCGAGCGTCTTCCCGTCACGCGCACGGGCCAAGGCCCGCCTCACCGCGTTCTCAGTGGCCTCCATGCGGGCACTCTATGCCAATCGTCATATTTTGCGACGCGGCGGGGCCCGGAAACCGGCGATCACCCCGGTACAGCCCGCCCCGCCCTCCGACTATTCCCGCGAGGACACCCCAACTCGGGATGTAGCGGAACTTAATGATTGCGTCTAGAAAGAGTCGCTGGTCCTCAATGTTGGACTGAGTCAAGCTATGGGTGCGAGAGGGTCGTCCCCCCGGGCGGAACCGCCGCCGCACGGCCCTCGCCGGAGGAACAGTCCCATGCTGGTCATGCTCGCGATCATCATCGCCCTCGCCGTTCTCGCGCCGGTCTTCGGCGCCGACACCCGCGACGGCCTCAACTGGACCCCGGACAGTGCTCACCAGCGCCGCCCTCGGCGTCGGGCGCTGGACGCCCTCCTTCAACGGGCGTCGCGGCGATCGCTGCATCGCTCCGACTCGCCTGGCGGCTCGCTGCGCGATCAGGTTCTCGCAGGCTCGAACCTGCCTTCGGACGCGATCGCGACGCTCGGAACCGACACCGGCCAGGGCGACCGCCCGGGCGATGCGCGAGTCAGAAGCTCCGGTAGTCGCGGACGGGAAGGCGCGGGCCGCGCCGCGGAGGCCGCGCGCCGGACGATTCCAGCAGCCGGGTGACCCGGTGCCGATGCCCCGCGTACGGCGCCAGCAGCTCCAGCATCCCGTCGTCGTCGACTTTGCGGCCCGCCAGCGCCCAGCCGACCAGGCCGGGCAGGTTGTAGTCGCCGACGGAGACGGCGTCGGGATCGCCCGCCGCCCGCTGCCGGACCTCCGCCGCCGTCCAGACCCCGACGCCCGGCAGCGTCCGCAGCCGGGCCTCGGCCGGGTCGTCCTCCAGCCGGGCGGCGACCCGCGCCGCGCCGATGATGGTCCGGGCCCGGACCGCCTCCAGCCCGGACCGGTGCCACTCCCACGACGGGATCCGGACCCAGACCGCGGGCGGCGGCGGCACCCGCAGCCGCAGCGCGGCGGGCGCGCCCGGCGCCGGCTCGCCGAACCGGCGCAGCAGGTACCCCCAGGCCCGCCACGCCTCCTGCGCGAGGACCTTCTGCTCCATCACCGCCGGGACGAGCGCCTCGAACACCCGGTTCGTCCGGCCGATCCGCAGCCCCGGCCGCAGTAGCGCCTGCCGCCGCACGATCTCGTGGTGCGCCTCGAACCCGTCCGGTTCGTCGGACGCCCCGAGCAGGTCGGGCAGGCCGTCCAGCAGCCACCCGGCGCCCGGCCCCCACGCGCGCCCCTCCACGGCCGCACCGCTGCGCCTGACCCGCAGCGTGCCAGGACCCTCCGGGGTGTAGGACGCGCGCCAGACCGTCCCGTCCGGCTCCACCCGGAACGCCGGATCGTGATGGCCGCGCCGGTGCGGCCCGAGCGTCGCCCCCACATCGACGTCGAACCCCGGCGTCCACATCCGCCGCAGCCCCTCCGCGGCACGGCCCGGCAGCGGCCCGGACGCGACGCCCGCGGCGCCGCCGTCAGGCATCGGTGGAGAAGCGGACCGCCGTGGCCGGGAGCTCGATCCCCGGCCAGACGCGCAGCCCGCAGCACAGCTCGTTGCCCGGGCCGACCACCGCGCCGTCACCGAGGATCACCCCGTCCAGCACCGCCCCGGGGCCGACGCGCGCGCCGCGGCTCAGCACCGAGTCGCGGACGGTCGCGCCCTCCGCGACGAACGAGTCGTCCAGCAGCACGCTGCCGATGACGGTGGCGCCCGCCTCGACCACCGCGCCGCGCCCGACCGTCGTGCCGCCGCGCACCACCGCGCCCGGCGACACCGTCGAACCGGCGAGGGCGAGCCGCTCGCCCGCCTCGCCCGGCATCGCCGGCGAGTCGATCCGGCCGAGGACGAGGTCGCAGGAGCCGCGCACGAACGCCTCCGGCGTGCCGACGTCCAGCCAGTAGCCCGACTCGACGTGGCCCATGACCACGGCGCCGGACGCGATCAGCGAGGGGAACGTCTCCCGCTCCACCGAGACGACCTCGTCCTCGGCGATCGTGTCGATCGCCGACCGGCGGAACACGTAGCAGCCCGCGTTGATCTGGTTCGTCACCGGATGGGACGTCTTCTCCAGGAACGCGGTGACGCGCCCCGCGCCGTCGGTCGGGACGCAGCCGAACCGGGTCGGGTCGTCCACCTCGGTGAGGTGCAGCGTCACCGCCGCGCCGGCGCTCTCGTGCACCTTCACCTGGGCGCGCACGTCATGGCCGGACAGGATGTCGCCGTTGAGGATCAGGACCGGATCGTCCGGGCCGCAGGTCAGCGCGCGCGCCGCGTTGCGGATCGCGCCGCCGGTGCCGAGCGGCTGCGCCTCACTGACGTACACCAGGTCCACGCCGTGCGCGCGCGGGCCGAACGCCGCCTCGAACATCTCCGCGCGGTAGGACGTCGCGAACACGATGCGCTCCACACCGGCGGCGTGCGCGCGCGCCAGCTGGTGCGCCAGGAAGGCCACGCCGGCCGTGGGGAGCAGAGGCTTCGGGGTGGAGATCGTCAAGGGGCGCAGGCGGGTGCCCTGGCCTCCCACCAGGAGGATCGCTTCCACTCGGTTCCTTTCTCCACCGCGGTCGTGGTGACGAAGCCTAGTGGGTGGCCGATGCCGGCCCGCGACCGTGGGACGCCTCGTGCTGCCGGATCGCCCGCTCGTAGGAGGCCAGGTGCGCCTCGGCGGACGCCGTCCAGGTGAACTCCAGCGACCGGGTGTAGGCGGCCTCCGCCAGGCCGGCGCGGCGGGCCGGGTCGCCGCTCAGCGCCGTCAGCGCCGACGCGATGCCCTCCGGGTCCGGCTCGGTGTAGGCGACCGCGTCGCCGCCGACCTCCGGCAGCGGCCCGCGCCGCGTCGTCAGGACGGGCGCGCCGCACGCCATCGCCTCCAGCACCGGCAGGCCGAACCCCTCGCCGCGGCTCGGCAGCGCCACCACCAGCGCGCCGCCGAAGAACCCGGGCAGCGACGGCCACGGCAGGTACCCCGGCCGCAGCACCCGCATCCGCGGCGGCACCGTCGCCATCGCCCCGTCGACCTCGTCGTCCCAGCCGCCGCCGCCCGCCAGGACCAGCGCGGGCGGGTCCTCCAGGTCGGAGCAGGCGCGCACCCAGCCGCGGATGAGGTTCGGGACGTTCTTGCGCGGCTCCAGCGCGCCCAGATAGGCGACGTACGGGCGGCCGTGCAGGCCGAGCCGGTCGGAGACCTGCTTCACCTCCGCCTCGGACGGCCGGTGGAACACCTCGTGGTCGACGCCGTGGTAGGCCACGTCGATGTGCTCCGGGTCGGCGCCCAGCACCCGCACCAGCTCGTCCCGCGTCGCCCGCGACGGGACGATCAGCCGGGTCGCGCGGCGCGCCGCGGTGCGGGTCGCCGACTTGACGTAGGTGGTGCGGACCGGGTCGTGCACCTCCGGCTCCGCGAACAGCGTCACGTCGTGGATGGTCACCACCGTCGGCCGGACGGCGCTGACCGGCATCGTGTACGTCGGCAGATGGATCACGTCGGCCTCGACGCCGTCGGCGACGTGCGGCAGACCGGTCTGCTCCCACGCCAGCCTGGTCGCGCGGTGCGCCAGCGCCGCCGGGCCCGCGACGATCCGGGCCCCGGGCGCGAGTTCCCCGTACCGCTTCTCGTCCGCGCGCTGGCAGGCGACCGCGAGGTCCGCGCCGAGCGCGTGCAGGGCCGACAGCAGGCCGTCCACGTACCGTCCGAGCCCGCCTCTGTCGGCGGGTACCGCGGTGGCATCGAGCAGGATCCGAGGCGCCACGGTCCACTCCCCCATTCCGGCGCTTCCGCCGTAGTGGCGTAGATCACTCTTTACCGTTCGAGCCTACGCCCGCGACCGGCCGGGGCGCGCGACCTCCGCGCCGCTCGCCGCCGCGAGTCATGGAGAGGCCCTACCCGAGCCCCCGGGCCCATACCTTTCTCCCCGGGGCCCTTCCCACACCTATCTCTTGCGCGCGTGCACCAGGACGATGCTGCCCTGCCGGTTCGGCGCGTTCTTGTCGGCGAGCGCCACCAGCGGCGCCAGCGGGGCCGCCGCGTTGAAGCCGACCTTCCCGCCGTACGTCGACAGCGACAGGTACAGGCGCTCCGTCGCGGCCGTCCTGAACTGGTAGGAGTGCCGGACCAGGTCGAGGCCGCGCTCGTCCATCAGCTTGCGCAGGCTCTCGTGGGTGTAGGTGTGCTGGACGTGGTACTTCGCCTTGTGCGCGTCGCGCAGCTTCGGCCACGCGTCGGCCCGGCTCAGCACGTCGGCGGACATGAAGATCTCACCGCCGGGCTTCAGCACCCGCGCCATCTCGTCCAGGGACTTCCCGCCGTCGTCGAAGTGCTCGATCGCGCACACCGACAGGACCGCGTCGAACGAGCCGTCGCCGAACGGCAGCCGCAGCGCGTCGCACTCGATCAGCGCGGGCGCGTCGGCGAGCGTCCGGCCGTACACCATCTTGTTGCGCGCCAGGTCGATCGAGACCGCGTGGGCCCCGCGGCGGCGCGCGCGCCCCGCCCAGTAGCCGTCGCCGCCGGCGACGTCGAGGACCCGCTTGCCGCGCAGGTCCCGTCCCATCCAGGACAGCAGCGTCCCCGCCTCGCGGTACCGGCACACGTGCACCTGGTGCCCCATGAAGGCGACCACATCCGAGAGTTTCATCGTCCCCAACTGTAGGGCGCGGCGGGCCGCGGCGCGGCCGAAGCGGCCCCGCCGGAGCCGCGGCGCGGCGGGATCCCGGTTCGCCTACGCTGGGCGCGTGAACATCAAGGTCGTCGCAATGCGGGCCCTGCGCGTGCTGCTGGTACTGCTCGCGCTCGGGTTCTGCGCCTACAGCGTGATCCACCAGTGGGACGCGACGACGAAGGCGTTCCGGGAGATGTCCTGGCCCACGCTCGCCGGCGCGCTCGTCACGGGCCTGGCCGGCCTGTTCGCCTGGACGCTCGGATGGCGGACGTTCCTCGGCGGCCTCGGCTCGCCCCTGCCGCTGAAGGTCGCCTACCGGATCTCGGCGGTGTCCCAGCTCGGCAAGTACGTGCCCGGCAAGGTGTGGGCGCTCGTCACCCAGATCGAGATGGCCCGCGAGCACAAGGTGCCCGCCGAGCGCAGCTTCGGCTCGACGCTGCTGGCCGTGGCGACCTCGACCGCCTGCGGGCTGGCCGTGGCGGCGGTGACGCTGCCGCTGACGTCGGCCGCGGCGCGCCGCGAGTACTGGTGGCTGTTCCTGCTCGCCCCGTTCATGCTCGCGGCGCTGCACCCGAAGATCGTGACGTGGGCGCTCGGCGTCATGCTGAAGCTCGTCCGGCGGCCTCCGCTGGAGCACCCCGTCAGCCTCGGCGTGACGCTGCGGGCCGTCGGCTGGACGGTCCTCGGCTGGGCGCTGTTCGGCGTCCACACCTGGCTGCTGTGCCTGGCCGTCGGCGGCGACGGCCCCGGGCTGCCGTTCCTCGCGACCGGCGCCTACGGGCTGGCGTTCGTCGCCGGGTTCCTGGTGTTCATCGCGCCGGGCGGCATCGGCGCGCGGGAGGCGGCGCTGACGGTGGTGCTGACGCCGGTGCTGCCGGCGGGCGCGCCGGTCGTCGTCGCGATCGCGTCCCGCGTCGTGCTGACGGTCGCCGACCTGCTCAACGCGGGCGCCGGCCTCCTCCTCGGCCGCCCCGCCCGCCGCCACCGCGCCGAGGCCGCGTTCCTGGCGGACGAGGGTGGGAATGAAGACGGACGCGCCGCACTTGTCAGGAACACGCAGCCTACGAAGGAGTGACCGTGACGGCCCCTATCAGCGTGACTGACGCCACGTTCGCCGAGGAAGTCCTGAACAGCGACGTGCCGGTGCTCGTCGACTTCTGGGCGGACTGGTGCGGCCCGTGCCGCATGGTCGCCCCCGTCCTCGACCAGATCGCCGCCGAGCAGGACGGCAAGATCAAGATCGCCAAGCTGGACTACGACGCCAACCCGCAGACGCCGCAGAAGTACGGCGTGATGGGCCTGCCGACGCTGCTGCTCCTCAAGAACGGCGAGGTCGTCGAGCAGATCGTCGGCGCCAAGCCGAAGCGCGCCCTGCTCAAGGTCATCGAACCGCACCTGTGAGCGCGGTGAGCGCCTCCAGATAGGCGGCCCAGACCGGGCCGTGGTCGACCGGGCGGACGCCGGAGCGCAGGCGCTCCGGCTCCCCCGGCGCGTAGAACCGGGTGAGGGCCTCGGCCAGCGCGGGCACGTCGCCGGGCGGGCAGATCAGGCCGTCCACGCCGTCGCGGACCTGCTCGGCGAACCCGCCGACGTCCGTGGCGATCACCGGGAGGCCGTGCTCGTAGGCCATCCACACGTTCTGCGAGGCGGTGGCCGTCCGGTACGGCAGGACGAGCGCGTCGGCGGCGGCGAACAGGCCGGGGACGTCCGCGGCGGGCACGTAGCCGGGACGCAGGTCCACCCGGGACGCCAGGTCGAGCGACCGGATCAGCTCGCGGGTCTCGTCCAGGCCGCCCCAGAACTCGCCCGCGACGGTCAGCCCGACGTCGCCGGGGCCTTCGGCGAGCGCGCGCAGCAGGACGTCCAGGCCCTTGTAGGGGCGGACGATCCCCCAGAACAGCAGGCGCCTGCGCACCTTGCCGTCCGGAGCGGGCGCGCCGCCGGACGCGGGCAGGTGGGCGGGCATCTCCGCGACGCGGACGGGACGCGGCGTCAGCCCCCGCGCCAGCTCCGCCTGCGCCTCCGAGTGGACGAGGACGCCGTCGGCCTTGCGGAGCAGCCGCCGCATCAGCGGTTCGTCGTAGCGCTTGCGCTCGTGCGGCAGGACGTTGTGGCACAGCGCCACGACGGGCGTCCGGCGCTTGAGTCCGGCGAGGATGCCCAGGTAGGACGGCACCTGGACGGGGCTCAGCACAGCGAGCACGACCAGGTCGTACTCTCGCAGCGCCTTGCCGGTGCGGTACCAGCCGTCCGGGCGGCGCCAGTCGAGGTGGTGCCGGGTGCCGGGGAACGGCTCGCCCTCCGGCTCGGAGATCGTCTGCTGCCCCGGGTACAGGAAGCCGGGGTACTGGGCGCGCCACGACTCGATGGCGACGTCGTGCCCGGCGGCGGCCAGGCGCCGCGCCAGCTCGGTGGTGTGGTGGGCGCCGCCCCCCTTGTACGGGAAGGCGGGGCCGACGACGGCGATCCGCACTAGACGTCGCCGCGCGATCGGACGATCAGGTCGGCCAGCAGCGCCAGCGACGCGATGATCAGCCCCGTCACGAAGATCATGATGGTGTTGTTGGCGAAGTAGCCGATGTGCACCACCATGTCGAACACGCCCTTGAGCAGCCCGATCCCGATCAGCCAGAGGGCGAGCGGCATCAGCACCTTGAGCGGGTTGAAGTACATCACCATCCGCAGCACCTGCAGGATGTAGCGGTAGGCGTCCTTGGTGAAGTGGAACTTGGACTTGCCGGCCCGCTTGGCGTACTCGATCGGCATGTAGTGCACGGGGTGCTGGTTCGACAGGAACGCGATCGTGATCGTGGTGACGCAGGAGAACCCGGGCGGCAGCAGCCGCAGGTAGGGCAGGGACACCTCGCGGCGGAACGCGCGCAGCCCGGAGTTCAGGTCGGGGATCCTGGAGTTGGTGAGCCGCTCGGCGACCTTGCGGATGAACCACTTCGCGGGGACGCGCAGGAGCTTGTGCGTGCCCTCCTCGGTGGTGCGGGCGCCGACGACCTGGTCGACGGACGGGTCGGTGTCGAGGATGTCGACGAGGTCGGGGATCCGCTCGTTCGGGTACGACATGTCGGCGTCGGTCCACACCACGATGTCGCCGCGGGCCTGCTGGGAGCCGATCCGCCGGACCGTCCCGGACCCGCTGTTGTGCTGGAACGCCATGACCCGCATGTGCGGGAAGCGGGGCGCCGCCTCCTCCAGCCGGGCGAGGGTCTCGTCGGTGGAGCAGTCGTCGACCGCCAGCAGCTCGTAGCTCTTGCCGCTGTTGTCCATGGCCTTCGTGATGCGCTCGACCTCGTCGATCACGTGGTCCTGCTCGTTGTAGCAGGGCAGGACGATGGTCACGTGGACGGGCGGCGCCGTGTCGGGATCGGCGGCGGGTTCGGCGGCGGGGGCCGTGGCCGGCACCGCGGCCGGCTCGCTCGCGGGGGCGGTGTCCACGGGGGCGGCGTCGCTCACGGGGTCGCTCACGGTTTCGGCCGGCTCGGCGCCTTCGGGCGCGGGCCGCTGCGCGGGCTCGGCGGGCTGGGTACTCACGCACCGCGAGAATACTCGCAACGGCGCACCCCGGCCGACTCACCGGCGGACACGGCGCGTGAACAGCGGGTGGCGGCGCCCCGGGGAGGGGCGCGTCAGGGGGCCGTCGGCTCGGCGATCCACACGTCGATGGCGAGGCCCCAGGACCCGCCCGGCGGCTCGTCGAGCGTGCGCCCGTCCTGCCGGGAGCGCAGCCGCATGATCTGGCGGGGGCGGCCGTACGGCGCCACCTGCTCGGGCTTGGACCCCATGACCACCGGGCGCCGTCCGGCGTCGCCGATCTTCCCGATGACGCGGCGGACGTCGGGCGGCGCGGCGAACGTGGCGGCCCGCGCGGCGGGCACCCCGCACATCCCGCGCAGGACCTGGAGGAAGCGGTCGGCGGTGCCGACCTCGACGACCACGACGGAGCGACCCGGGCCGATCCGGTCGCACATCGCGTCGACGGCGCCGACCTCCTTCTGGTCGGTCCGTCCCACCATGTACGCGGCGGACGTGATGACGATCGGCACCAGCATCAGCAGGACGCCCGTGACGGCCGTCACCCGCACGGCCTTCCGCGAGTAGCCGAGCCGCCGCAGCCGCTTGGTGATCCACGCCGCCGCGAACACCGTGAACAGGAGCAGCCCGGGGATGACCAGGCCGATCAGCCGGCGGGACGCCCATGGGTGGTCCGGGGTGATGCCGGGCCTGATCAGCACCTGGACGGTCGTCCACACGATCACCGCGTAGGGCAGCAGCCATTCCGGCGACTGGCGGCGCATGAGCCGCCGCACGAGCAGCGCGGCGCCGAACGTGGCGAGCAGCAGCGCGGGGATGCCGATGTACCAGACGACCCAGTACAGCGACAGCTCCGAGTACTGCCGGGTGCCGTCCAGCGGCAGGTGGTCGAGCTTCTGGACGGCCTCGATGAACTGGGCGTTCAGCCGGTCGTCGGTGTTGGTCGGGACGCGGCGCACGGTCTGCACCAGCGGCCGGACGGCGAACGCGACCATCACCAGCACGGTGAGGATCGCGGCGGCGCCGGGCAGCCGGCCGCGCCCGAGCGCCGCCCCGGCCGCCCGCAGCCGGCGGCCCGTCACGTTCCAGCGGAGCGCGACGGCCAGCAGCGCGGTGCCGGCCACGATCGCGCCGGAGATCATCAGCAGCGGGTTCAGCGAGGCGTGCAGGTAGTCCAGGTAGGGGCGGGACTTCAGGTAGCCCTCGACGAGCCCGGCGGCGGCGCCGAGCGCGAGCCCGCCGGCGAGGGCGTAGCCGCTGCGGCGCCGGCGCGCGACGAGGAGCCCCGCGTACACCACGGCGGGCAGGATGTCGCGGATCCCGTCGATCCGGACGAGCACGATCAGCCCGAGCGCGAGGCCGCCGAGGAACGCCTTCGCCATGGCCGCGCGGGGCCGCTCCGTGCGGGCGTCGTGCAGCAGCGAAAGCCCGCCGAGCAGCAGGATCAGCGCCGGCGGCTCGCTGAAGGTGGACCGCGACACCCACAGCATCGGCAGGGTCAGCGCCAGCAGCAGTGCCGCGGCGGGCGCCCAGCGCGGGCCGACGAGCCGCGCGGCGAGGCCGCCGAACGCCAGCACGCTGCAGGCGCCGAGCAGCGGCGCCATCAGCAGCATCCCGTGCGTGCCGCCCGCCCAGCCGCCGAGCGCGAGGATCATCGGCAGGCCCGCCATGAACTGCGGGACGACCGAGCCGCCGTGCTCGTAGAAGGCGGGGCTGTCGAAGCGCAGCGCGGGGTCGCCGCCGCCGAAGGCCCAGAGCATCCGCGGGATCGGCAGCGAGCCGTGGTCCTGGAGCCAGGTCGCGAACTGCACGTAGGAGGCGGGGTCGCGGCGGACGATGATCTGTTCGGAGGACATCAGCGCCTCGAACACCAGGAACGCGACGGCGACCGCGATCACGCCGGCCGCCGACCACCACGGGGCGGGGCCGAGCGGGCCCTCTGCGGCCTGTTCGGCGGCCGGGTCGCGGGGCCGCCGCCGGAGGCCGAGCCAGAGCGCCGCCGCGGCGACCGGCACCCACAGCAGGATCGCCGGTCCCGGCCGGAACACCCCGCCCATCAGCAGCGGAAGGCCCACCACGAGCAATGCCGCGACGAGCAGCGCCGGCGCCACGGTGATCCGGGCGAGCAGCCGACCCGCGTTCATGAACCCGCCCCGTGCTCGTCCGATCCGTGGTCATTCATCGGTGCGGAGCGTAGCGGGAACGGCCGGTCTGCGAGTCCCGGCCGGTCACGGGGCTCTACGCTCGCCCCATGAGCCACCGCGAACCCGCCGTGCCCGGACCCGCCGAACTGCTGCGGCGTCGGCTGGCCGACGACCCGTCCCGCCCGCTCGTCACCTACTACGACGACGCGAAGGGCGAGCGCGTCGAGCTGTCCGCGCGGACGTTCGACAACTGGGTGGCCAAGACCGCGAACTTCCTGGTGGACGGGCTGGCGGCGGAGCCGGGCGGGCGTGTCGTGCTGGCGCTGCCGCCGCACTGGCAGACCGCCGTGTGGCTGATGGCCTGCTGGTCGGCGGGGCTCGTGGCCGAGCCGGTCGACCCGGCGACGGTGCTGGAGCGCGACGCGGCGGGGGCCGAACCGCTGGAGGCGTCCGGGCCGTACATCCTGGCGGCGGCCGAGGAGGTGCTGGACGTGGTGCTGGCGGACCCGCGTGTGGACGGCGAGGCGGAGGAGATCGTCGGGCTCTCGCTGCACCCGCTCGGCGGGCCGCTGGGGGACTGCCCGGTCGGCGTCACCGACTACGCGGCCGAGGTCCGGTCGTACGGCGACCGGTTCGCGCCGGGCCCCGAGGTGACCCCCGGACTGCCCGCGCTGGATGTGACAAAGACCACATTGACGGGTGCGGAGCTGGTGGCGGCGGCGCGCGCGGCCGCCGCGAAATGGGAGCTGGACGCGTCCTCGCGCGTGCTGGTCGACATGCCGTTCACCACCCTCGACGGGGTTATGGCGGGCCTGGTCGCACCACTAGCCTCAGGTGCTTCCGTCATAATCCAACGAAACTTTGACAAAGCCGCCCTAGATCGACGCTTGACCTTGGAGCATGTGACGGCGGTGGCCGGACTGCCCGGATGGAACGACGCATCCGGGTCCGTCCGCCGGCTCGGCTGACCTACGCTCTCTTTGCCCGCGCTTTGTCAACCGAGCCACGGCCAGCCCCGTCACAGCAGTACCGGACAGTTCCAGCAGAACAGACCGTTCGAGCAGAGCAGACCAAGCCGACCGACCCCCTGAAAGCGGGCCGCGCCCCCCGGACACGGAGCCGATGAACAGCAACCCGATGTACATGGAGTACGTCGACGACGCCGATCCGCAGCCGGCGCCGCGTCGACGCGGCTGGCGCATCCTCGGCTGGGTGTGCGTCGGACTGTCGGCGGTCATGGTGGCCGGCTCCCTCACGGCGTACGGCCTGTACCGCAGCGCGATGGGCAACATCAACCACGAGGACGTCAACTCGGCGATCGGCCCCAACCGGCCGAAGAAGCTGAACAGCGCGATGAACATCCTGCTGCTGGGGTCCGACACCCGCGCGGGCGCCAACGCCAGCTACGGCCGGTCGATGAAGAACGACCCGCCGCGCTCGGACACGATGATCCTCCTCCACCTGTCCCCCGGCGGCAGCCAGGCGATGGGCATCAGCTTCCCGCGCGACCTGATCGTGCACATCCCGCCGTGCAAGACCCACGCCGGCGGCATGTCGCCCGACCAGCCGAAGGCGCAGATCAACTCCGCCTTCACCATCGGCGGCGCCGCCTGCGTCATGAAGACGATCGAGGGCCTGTCCGACATCCGCATCGACCACTTCATGCAGGTCGACTTCACCGGGTTCAAGGCCATCACCAGCGCGGTCGGCGGCGTCCCGGTCTGCCTGCCGAAGGACGTGAACGACCCCAAGTCCAAGCTGCACCTGACCCGCGGCAGGCACGTCATCAAGGGCTCCACCGCGCTCGCCTACGTGCGCGTCCGGCACGGCCTCGGCGACGGCTCCGACCTCGACCGCATCAAGCGGCAGCAGAAGTTCATGGGCGCGCTGGCGAACAAGGCCATGAGCGCCGGGGTGCTGAGCAACCCGACCAAGCTGATCCCGCTGATGAACGCGGCGACCAAGTCGCTCACCACCGACAAGGAGCTGACCTCGCAGGTCATGCTCAAGATCGCCCAGGGCATGCAGGGCATGACCTCGGGCAAGCTGCGCTTCGTCACCGCGCCCAACGGCCCCGACCCGTCCGACCCGAACCGGGTCGTGCTCAACTCCGCCGCACAGCCGTTCTTCGCCGCGATCCGCAACGACAAGACGGTGCCGACGGAGAGCAAGTCGGCCGCCCCCAAGATCCAGCCCGACCAGGTGCGGGTGCGCGTCTACAACGGCAGCGGCATCGCCGGGCAGGCCAGCCGCGTCGCCTCCGACCTGGAGGCCCAGGGCTTCCAGGTGACGGTCGGCGGCAACGCCGCCAAGACGAGCGCCACCAAGGTGCTGTACGGTTCCGGGGCGGACCAGCAGGCTCAGACGCTCACCGCGCTGATCCCGAGCAACCCCGCCCCGGCGGCACGGACCACCGGCGGCACGCCCGGCGTGGTCGACCTGGTCGTCGGCTCGAACTGGACGGCCCTCAAGAACGCCAAGGGGGGCATCCCCAAGCAGCAGGGCGAGATCCGCGCCAACGACGACATCTGCAAGGGGGCTTGAACCGGCCGGCCATGACGTACACCAGCAGGCCCTCGGAGGCCGAGACGGGACCGCACGGCGCCGCCTGGACGGCGGCCGACCAGCGAACACCGGACGATCAGCGCGCGCCGGCCGTCCCCGACCCCCGTCCCGACCCGGCGGCGCCCGCCGCCCCGGGCGGCGAGCGCCAGGCGGCCGGGCCGGTCCGGATCTCCTCGCCGCCGAAGCCGCGCAAGGAGCGGGACCCGTACTTCGACAACGCGAAGTACTTCGCGATCCTGCTGGTGGTGTCGGGCCACTCGATCGCCAACCTGCAGAACGTCCCGATGGCCAAGGGCCTGTACATCTTCATCTACATGTTCCACATGCCGCTGTTCATCGTGATCACCGGCTACTTCTCGCGGAACTGGACGTTCTCCCCGGGCAAGGCCCGCAAGCTCATCACCAACGTCGGCGTCCCGTACGTGGTGTTCGAGGTCGCGTACTCGCTGTACGACTGGCTGGCGGGCCGCCACGACCTGGAGATCAGCCTGCTGAGCCCGTACTACCTGACGTGGTTCCTGTGCGCGCTGTTCCTGTGGCGGCTGTCCACCCCGGTGTGGCAGCAGATCCGGTGGCCGCTGGCCGTCGCGATGGGGTTCGCCCTGCTGTCGTACATGAGCGACCTCGGCAGCACCTTCGACATCCACCGGGTGTTCGGGCTGCTGCCGTTCTACGTCCTCGGGCTGAAGCTCAGGCCCGAGCACTTCGAACTGCTGAAGAAGCCGATCGCGCGCCCCATCGGGGCGGTCGTGCTCGTCATCGGGCTGGCGTGCTCCTACCTGGTGATGAAGCACATGTCGGTCAGCTGGATCTTCTGGAAGGACCCGCACTTCAAGCTGGGCGTCGGCGACTTCAAGGGCACCCTGATGCGGCTGGCGATGTTCGCGTCCGCCACCGTGCTGGTCGCCGCGTTCCTGACGCTCATTCCGCGCAAGCGGTACTGGTTCACCGCGCTGGGCTCGACGACGCTGTACTGCTACCTGCTGCACGGCTTCGTCACCCGGCTGCTGAACTTCACCGGCTGGTGGGGCGCGGACTGGATGCACACGCCGGGCGGGGTCGTCGCGGTGATCTGCGGCGCCGTCGTCGTCGGGACGTTCCTGTGCTCTCCCCCGGTCCGCCGGACCATGAGCTGGGCGCTGGAGCCCAAGATGACCTGGGTGTTCACGCCGCTGCGCCGGCCGAGCCGGGGCTAGCCGGCGGCACGGAACCGGAACAATCTCCCATCCGGCCCCAGGGCCGCCGATCGCGGACTAGAGTCGCCCTGCCCGCACGTGAACGGTTGTCACGGACGAAATGAATCCTTCGGAGACATGACGGAAACCCTCCCCCAGCCGCGCCCCCCGGAGCCGGGCCGCCCCGCCGACCCCGGCCGCTCCCTGGAGCCGGGCCGCCCGCCGGAGCCCGGCCGGCCCCTCGACGGCGGGCCGGTGCCCGCTCCGCGGACGGCACCGGTGCCCCCCGCTCCGCGCCGCGAGCGCGACCCCTACTTCGACAACGTCAAGTTCTTCCTCATCCTCCTGGTCGTCGTCGGGCACGTCTGGGAGGTCCTCCGGAACGGCAGCCACGCGGTGGAGGCCGCCTACACCCTGGTGTACGGCTTCCACATGCCGGTGTTCGTGTTCGTCTCCGGTTACTTCGCCCGCGGGTTCATGCGGTCGACCGACAAATTCCGGGTTGTTTTCCCCACCTTGGTCGTTCCGTACGTGATCTTCGACGTGCTTTACCGGTTGCAGCTCGTCGCCATCCGGGGAAATGAATTCCGGCTGCACGAACTTTTCCGTCCGCAGTTCCTGATGTGGTTCCTCGTCGCGCTGGTGCTGTGGCGGCTGAGCGCCCCGCTGTGGGGGCACCTGCGCCATCCGGTGGCGGTGTCGGTGGCGCTGGCGCTGGTGGCGGGGAGCTGGAGCTTCAACAGCGACTCGACGCTGTGCCGGGCGGCGGCACTGCTGCCGTTCTTCGTCCTCGGCCTGACCATCAGGCCCGAGCTGGCGCAGGCCCCGCGCAGCCGCGGGTGGACGCGCTGGGCCGGGTTCGCCGTGCTGGCCGCCGCCCTGCCGGTCGCCTACGTGTGGGAGCGCGGGACCGTGCTGCCCAGGGTCGAGCGGGGCGTCCTGCTGTGGAACGAGGGCTACGAGCACATGCACTTCGGTGCGGTCGAGGGCATGGGGTACCGGCTGCTGGCCATGGCGATCGCCGCCGTCCTCGGCGTCGCGTTCCTCGCGGCCGTCCCGCGCGGGCGGGCCTGGTACACCGCGCTCGGGACCCGGACGATGTACGTCTACCTGCTGCACGGCCTCATCGTGAAGACGCTGGACTACGGCGGCGTCTTCGACGCGCGCTTCTTCGACACCCCGGCCGGGGCGGTCGCGGCGACGCTGGGGGCGCTCGCCGTCGGCGTGCTGCTCGGGACCGCGCCGGTGCAGCGGCTCACCCATTGGGCGATCGAGCCGAAGGGCCGATGGCTACTCAAGCCCTCTCATGGCAGGACATAAGATTTACCTGCCGGATGCGGGTATGATCCAGATTCACCGAGTAGTTGATTGGCGTTCGTGTGAGCAGTGAATACGACATCTCCCTGAGCATCATCGTGCCCGTGCACAAAGTGCAGGGGTACCTGCGGCAGTGCCTGGATTCGCTGCTCGTCCCGGACGTGCCGAATCTGGAGATCATCGGGATCGACGACGCCTCGCCGGACGCCTGCGGGGAGATCCTCGACGAGTACGCCGAGCGCGACTCGCGGCTGAAGGTGCGCCATCTGACCGAGAACGTCGGGCTCGGCGAGGCCCGCAACGTCGGGCTGGACATGGCGACCGGCGACTACGTCTGGTTCTTCGACAGCGACGACTACGCCACCGAGGGCGCCGTCAAGGCGATCTGCGAGCGGCTCGCCGAGACCCGGCCCGACGTGCTGATGTTCGACTACGCGCGGTCCTACTGGAACGGGCGGGTCAAGCGGAGCATCATCAACCACCTGTTCCGCGAGCCGCCCGCGCCGGAGGTGTTCACGCTCGCCGACCGGCCGAGCCTGCTGGAGATGTTCACCTCGATCTGGAACCGGGCGATCCGCCGCGAGTTCATGATCGAGCACGGGCTGCGCTTCAACAGCGGCTACTACGAGGACGTCAGCATCACCTACCCCGTCCTCATGGCCGCCGAGCGGGTCAGCTTCCTCGACCGGGTCTGCTACATCTACCGGCAGCGCCGCAGCGGCGCGATCACCAAGACGGCCAGCGACAAGCACTTCGACGCCTTCGACCAGTACGACCGCATCTTCGCGTTCATGGACCACCTGGGCCCGAGGATGGACCGGTTCCGGCCGCTGATGTTCGACCGGACGATCTGGCACCTGCTGGTCATCCTGGAGCGCGCCGACCGCGTGTACCCCTCGGAGAAGCCGCGGTTCTTCGCCGAGATGACCAAGACCTACAACCGCTACAAGCCGCCGGGGCACGTCCCGCCGGACGACGAGCCGAACCTGGCCGAGAAGCACCGGGCGATCGAGCGCGGCGACTTCCGGGCCTGGGAGCGCCTCAACACCCCCGGGCTCACGACGAAGGCGAAGAAGAGCGGCCGCAAGGTCCGCAAGCTGCAGAAGCGCGGCGTCGTCCGCTCCAAGGAGCTCGCCAAGGAGCGGTACTACGCGATGCGGCGGCACCTGCCGATCGAGGAGAACCTCGCGGTGTTCGCCGCCTACTGGTACCGCGGGTACTCCTGCAACCCGGCCGCGATCTACGAGAAGGTCCGGGAGCTGGCGCCGCACATCCGCTGCGTGTGGATCGTGAAGCCGGGCGCGCGCAAGACCATGCCGGAGGGCGTCGAGTACGTGGTGGCCGGGTCGGCGGAGTACTACCGGACGATCGCCGCCGCGAAGTACTTCGTCAACAACGTCAACTTCCCCGACAACCTCGTCAAGCGGCCGGGGCAGGTGCACCTGGAGACCCAGCACGGCACGCCGCTGAAGAAGATGGGCCTCGACCAGATGGAGTACCCGGTCGGCGCCGCCGACATGGACTTCAAGGCGCTCATCGAGCGGTCCGACCGCTGGGACTTCCTGCTGTCCGCCAACCCGCTGATGAGCGAGGCGTGGGAGCGGGGCTTCCCCTGCAAGTACGAGCTGCTGGAGATCGGGTACCCGCGCAACGACCGGCTGGTGCGCGCGACGCCGGAGGAGCAGGCCCGGCTGCGCGACGAGCTCGGCGTCCCCGAGGGCAAGACGGCGATCCTGTACGCGCCGACGCACCGCGACTACCAGCGCCGCTACGCCCCGATGTTCGACATCGGCCGCGTGATGGAGCAGCTCGGCGACGACCACGTCCTGCTGCTGCGCGCGCACTACTACTACAAGCTCAAGAACATGGCGGCGGACCTCGGCTGGAACGAGGAGCAGGTCATCGACGTCTCCAAGCACCCCTCCGTCGAGGACCTGATGATCGCCTCGGACGCGCTGCTCACCGACTACTCGTCGGTCATGTTCGACTACGCCAACCTCGGCAAGCCGATCGTCATCTACGCCAACGACTGGGAGACCTACAAGCTCACCCGGGGCGTGAACTTCGACCTGACCGAGTTCCCGCCGGGCGTCGTCGCCTACGCGGAGTCCGAGCTCGTCGAGGCGTTCGCGTCCCGGGCGGCGTGGGGCGACGCGGCGGCGAAGAACCTGGAGGCGTTCCGGGCGCGGTTCTGCCCCTGGGACGACGGGCACGCGGCCGAGCGGGCGGTGCGCCGGGTGTTCCTCGGCGAGCAGCTTCCGCCGATGCCGTCCGCGGCGCCCTCCCCCGACGCCTCCGCGGGCGCCTCCTCCGCGGCGTCCGGCCCGGCGTAGCGGCGGCGCGCCGGGGCGCCGCACTCTTTTTCCTGACCGTCCGCGACCGGACCGCCGGCTCCGGCTCGCACAGCCCTCGAAGGAGTGGGCATGACCGCCCCCAGGATCAGTGTCATCGTGCTCTCGCACGGCGCGGGAGAGGACCTCGGCGACGCCCTGGACTCGCTCGCGGCCCAGACGTTCCGGGACCTGGAGGTCCTGGTCGTGGACGACGGCACGGGCACGGCCGCGCGGGCGGAGCTGCCCGACGACCGGTTCCGGATCGTCCGCAGCGGCGCGCCGAGCCGGGGCGCGGCCCGCAACCTGGGGGTGGCCGAGAGCCGCGGCGAGTTCCTGCTCTTCGCCGACCGCGGCGACCCGATGCCGCCGGAGGCGGTCGCCTCGCTGCTGACGGCGCTGGAGGCGTCCGGGGCGGAGTTCGCGACCGGGCCCGACGCGGCCCGCCGGTGGACGGGCCAGGTGTCGCAGTGGAAGGCGAGCGGCGACGCGCCGGCGCCCGGGAAGGCCACCGACCTGCACCGCAGCCCGGACCTGCTGAACCGCCGCCGGATCGTCGGGTCGCTGTTCCGCCGCTCGTTCTGGGACGCGGCGGGCCTGGAGTTCCCCGACCTCGGCCGCTACGACGACCTGCCGGTCGTGGTGCGGGCGGTGCACCTGGCGAAGTCCGTCGACATCGTGCCGGGCCCCGTCCTGCACCGCCGTGGACCGCGCCATCAGCCGACCACCGAGCCGCAGGACATCGCGGACGGCTTCGGCGCGGCGAACCTCGCGACGTCCTGGGTCGCCGAGCGCGGCGACGTCAAGGAGCTGCGGCGGCTGCAGCTCGCCCTCGTCACCACCGAGCTGAAGATGTTCCTGGACGCCCTGCCGGACCTGTCCGGCGAGGAGCGGGAGCAGGTCGTCGCGCAGGCGGCGGCGTACGCCAAGGGCGTGTCGCCGAAGGTGTTCGCCGAGGCGCCCGCGCTGACCCGGCTGAAGTGGCACCTCGCGTCCGAGGGCCACACGATGGAGCTGGTGAAGGTCGTCCGGTACGAGCGGGGGAAGTCCTCGCCGTCGATCGTCCGCGACCCGCTGCGCCGCTACGTCGTGTACCCGTACTGGAAGGACGCGAAGCTCGACGTCCCCCGCGACGTGTACCGGGCACGCGACGAGGTCAAGATGCGGGGCCGGGTGCACGCGGTGCGCTGGGAGGGCGACCGGCTGGTCGTCACCGGCGAGGCGTACATCAACTCGGTCAGCTCCCGCCGCCGCTGGACGTCGATCAAGGCGGTGACGCTGCGCAACGGCCGCCGCAAGATCCTCATGAAGGCGCGGCAGACCCCGAAGCCCGGCAAGGCGTCCGGCGGCTGGACCGGCTTCGAGTTCGCGCTGGACGCGGCGAAGCTGAAGGAGCGCGGCGGCTGGGCGGAGGGCACCTGGGAGGTGCACGCCTCGGTGCTGAACGCCGGCGTGTTCCGGCAGGGGCCGGTGCGCGGCGGCGGCTCGGGGACGGGCGCGCACCCGCCCTACCGGTACGTCGCCGACGACGTGCGCGTCGTCCCGAAGGTCGTGGACGGGTACCTCGTCGTGCAGGTGGAGCGGGTCCGGGAGCGCGCGACGGCGCTGCGCTGGGACGGCCCCGCGCTGCTCATCGAGGTCGAGGCGGACGGCGGCCCGCCCGCGGAGCTGGTGCTGACGCTCGGCGACGCGCGCGTCCCGGTGCCGGTGACGCAGCGGCCCGGCGGGTGGACGGCGCGCGTCGACCCGGACGCGCTGGACGTCGACATCGACCCCGACGCGATCGACGACACCCGCGACTGGACGCTGTCGGCCGACGGCCGGCCGCTCGTCCTCGCCGAGGGCGTGGAGGAGGCGCGGCGCACGTCCGGCGCGCTGGAGGTCAGCGCGGGCCACGGCCCCGGCGGGTACGTGCGGGTGCGGCGGGCGACGACGCGGCTGTCGGTGAGCGACTGCGTGTGGCGCCCCGACGGGACCCTGTCGCTGGCGGCGACGCACACGGCGCACACGGCCGGGCAGATCGTGGTGCGCGGCCGCGGGCGCCGCAAGGAGCACGCGTTCGACCTGGTCCCGGACGACTCGGGCACGCTGCGGGCCGAGGTGCCGGCGGCGGCGGTGCCGAGCGTCGCGGGGATCCTGCCGCTGCGGCCGGGCCGCTGGGACGTGCTGTTCCGGCCGCCGGGCGGGCGGGCCCTGACGGTCCGGCTGACGGACGCCGCGCAGCGCGCCCTGCCGGGGCCGCTGGAGGTGGCGCGCCGCGGCTACGCGCTGGAGACCAAGGACGGCCGGCTGGTCATCGCGGTCACCGGCGACGTGTCCGGCGAGGAGAAGAGCGCGGGCCCGAAGTACCGGGAGGAGGCGCGCCGCAGGGTGGCCCGGGAGGGGCTGCGCGACGCGGTGCTGTTCTCCTGCTTCAACGGGCGGCAGTTCTCCGACAGCCCGAAGGCGATCCACCAGGAGCTGCTGCGGCGCGGCACCGACCTGGAGCAGCTGTGGGTGGTGAACGACGCGCAGGCCGAGCTTCCGGACACGCTGAAGGCCGTCCGGCTGAACGGCAAGGAGTGGCAGGAGGCGGTGACGACGTCCCGCTACATCGTCACCAACCACCGGCTCGGCGACTGGTTCCAGCGGCACCCCGACCAGGTGGTGCTGCAGACCTGGCACGGCACCCCGCTGAAGAAGATCGGCCGGGACGTCAAGGAGGTCCACTTCGCGTACGCGCCGGGGATGAAGTCGGCGCTGCAGAGCAAGGAGAAGAAGCCCGAGGGCCCGGCCGTCCCGGAGTGGAGCCACCTGCTGTCGCCGAACCCGTTCAGCACGGAGATCTTCCGCCGCGCGTTCGCGTTCAAGGGCGAGATGCTGGAGGTCGGGTACCCGCGGAACGACCTGCTGTACAGCCCGGAGGCGGACGCGGTCGCGAGGTCGGTCCGGGCGCGGCTCGGCATCCCGGAGGGCAAGCGGGTCGTGCTGTACGCGCCGACGTGGCGCGACGACCAGTACTACAGCCGCGGCCGGTACAAGCACGACATGCGCCTCGACCTGGACCGCGCGCGCGCCGCGCTGGGCGACGACCACGTCCTGCTGGTCCGGCTGCACTCCAACGTGGTGGACGGCATCACCGAGGACGAGCACGGCTTCGTCCGGGACGTGTCGCTGTACCCGGACATCACCGAGCTGTACCTGATCTCCGACATGATGATCAGCGACTACTCGTCGGTGATGTTCGACTACGCCAACACCGGCCGGCCGATGCTGTTCTTCACCTACGACCTGGCCGACTACCGGGACCGGCTGCGCGGCTTCTACTTCGACTTCGAGGCGGAGGCGCCGGGGCCGCTGGTGGAGACCTCCGACGACCTGATCGACGCGATCCGCGACGTGGAGGCGGCGACGGCGGGGCACCAGGACCGGTACAAGGACTTCGTGGCGCGGTTCTGCCCGCTTGACGACGGGAAGGCCGCGGCGCGCACCGTGGACCGGGTGTTCCCGCCCCAAGGGTGATCAACTGTAGCCATCCGTGACCGTCCGGCATCGATGCGTTGATAGGCTACCCGCCTGGCACAAGCGACATCGGGGAAGGCTGCGGACATTGGACGCGGTGGCCAACCATTGCCGCGTGGGCTCCGACGACCGCCTGCGCATCCGGTGGCACGACCCTCTGCCGGAGGGGCGGCGGGTCGTGCTGCGGCACCGGGCGTCGGGCGAGACGCGCCCGGTGCCCGTCGCGGCGGACCGGCGGTCGCTGGAGCTGCACGTCGGCGATCTGGCGACCGGCACCTGGGAGCCCCTCATCGAGACGGACGCCACGGCGGACGGGCCGGGCGGCGGCACGGGCGACGGCTCCGCCCGCCCGATCCTGACCGACGACCCGGGCTTCTCGCTGGACGGGCTGCGCGCCTACGCGGACCGTCCGCGCGACCGGGCCGTCCGGGCGGTGCGGACGCGGAACGGGCACGCCCGGCTCCGCGTCCGGACGGTCACCCCGCACGCCGAGGTGGCGGCGGTGCATCCGCGCGACGGCGAGATCCGGATCGACGGGTGGCTCGCGTACACGGGCCCGCGCACCGGCGAGACGGCGCGGCTCGTGGCCGCGCCGCGCGACGGCGGCGCCGCGGTGACCGGGGAGGCCGCCCTCGACGGCACCGGCTTCCGCGGCCGCCTGGCGGTCGACGCGCTGGCCGCGGCGGAGCCCGCCCTGTGGGACCTGTGGCTCGACGTCGGCGACGTGCACGCCCGCCTCGGCACCTGGCTCGACGACGCGCCCGGCAAGCGCGGCAAGCTGTCCTACCCCCGGCAGGTCGCCGCTCCGGGCGGGCGGGAGATGGCCGTCCGGCCGTACTACACCGAGCGGGACCAGCTGGCGGTCTCCTGCCGCCCGGTGGGGGATGACGGCGCGTGAAGATCACGTTCCTGCTGCTGGAGGCCTTCTCCATCGACGGCACCGTCCGCTGCACCTTCACGCTCGCCGACGAGCTGTCGCGGCGGCACGAGGTCGAGGTCGTGAGCGTGCTGCGGGACCGGGACCGGCCCGTCCTGCCGCTGTCGGACCGGGTCCGGCTGCGGTCCCTGGTCGACGTGCGGCCCGGCGCGACCGTCCCGTGGCCGAACACCGCGCGCGCCGAGCGGCTGATGCCGGAGCCGTCCGCGATGGTCCACCCGGAGGAGCGCAGCTTCAACAAGTACAGCGCCTGGACCGACGACCGGCTCACCCGCTTCCTGCGGCACCTGCACACGGACGTGCTGGTCACGACGCGCGCCGGGCTCAACCTGGCGGCGGCGCGGCTGGCACCCCGCCGGGTGGTGGTCGTCGGGCAGGAGCACCTCCAGCTCGGCATCAACGAGCCGGGGATCCTCGCGGAGATCAAGGAGTGGTACCCGCGGCTCGACGCGCTCACCTGCCTGACGGCCGCCGACCGGGCCGCCTACGAGGAGCTGCTGCCGCCGGGGTCGTGCCCGGTCCGCGCGATCCCCAACGGCCTGCCGCCCCGGGTGCATCCGCGGTCCCGGCAGGAGAACCGGATCGTCGTCGCGGCCGGCCGGGTCGTGTGGATCAAGGGCTACGACCTGCTGATCGACGCGTTCGCGAAGGTCGTGGAGAAGCACCCGGAGTGGAGCCTGCGGATCTACGGGGACGGGCCGCGGCGCGAGGAGCTGCGCCGCAGGGCGACCCGCCTCGGCCTGTACAACAACGTCCTGATGATGGACCCCACCGACGACATGGAGGGCGAGCTCGCCAAGGCGTCGGTGCTCGCGGTGTCCTCGCGCGCCGAGTCGTTCGGGATGACGATCATCGAGGGGTTCGCGTGCGGGCTGCCGGTGGTCGGCTTCGACTGCCCGTGCGGGCCCCGCGAGATCATCACCGACGGCCGGGACGGGCTGCTCGTCCCGCCCGAGGACCCGGACGCGTTCGCCGGGGCGCTGCTGCGCGTGATCGAGGACGAGGAGCTCCGCCTGACGATGGCCGCGAACGCCGTCGCGGCGGCGAGCCGGTTCGACATCGCGGTCGTGGCCGCCGCCTGGGAGCGGATGCTGGCGGACCTGCGCGCCCGCCCCCGCCGGACGAAGCGACGCTAGCGGAGGCGGCGCCAGCAGGGCGGCGCCGGCGAGGCGTGGCTAGGCGCTGAGCGACTCCTCGGCGGCGGGCTCGTCGTCGTCCTGCCCGGGGCCGGGCTCGCCCACCGGGTCCTCGCGGACGCGGCGCGGCGACGGCAGCAGCGCGAGCCCCAGCGCCACGCACGCGAACGGCACGGCGGGCAGCACGTAGCGGTAGTCGAAGTCGGCGGTCGCCGCCGGGATGACCAGCAGCGCGAGGCTCGTCCCCCACGGCATCAGCGCGCCGGTCCCCCAGTGCCGGACGGGCCCGAGCAGCCGCCGCCGGGTGCCGCGCCACCCGACGTGCGGCAGCGCGAACACCAGGCCGCCGAGCAGGACGAGCCCGAGGACGGTGCCGGGCATCGACATGCGGTCCTGGTAGGCCAGCATCTTCCCGGCCCACGGCTGGACGACCTTCGTCTCCCCGCCGGACGGGTCGTACTTCTCCGCGACGAGGGCCTGCTCGTCGTCCCACGACTCGCCCTTGGGGAACACGTACTCCAGCCACGTCCACGGCGTCGGGTACGGCTCGCGCTTCCAGTCGAAGGACCGCCAGGTGTCGCGGACCACGACGCGCGCGTAGTCGCCGGGCTGCTTCTCGATGGCCTGCTTCGTGAAGTCGCTCGCCATCCGGTTGGCCTGGTCGCCGGTGATCCAGCCGGGGATCCGGTGGAACGGGGAGTCGGCGGTCCACAGCACCACGAACGCCGGCGCGATCTGCGGGTCCTCGTCCGGCGGCGGGCACATGATCCGCAGCTCCGGGCTCGGCTTGATCTTGGCGCAGTCGGCGAACGCGGCGGTGCGGCCGTACAGCCAGATGGAACTCGCCTTGGACACGGTGAACTGGCCGTAGGTCTCCTTGAACCAGTACATGTAGCCGCCGAGGGGCAGCACGAACGCGATCAGCGCGGCGACGAGCGGCCGCCAGCCCGCGCGGCGCAGCAGCATGCCGAGCAGGATCACGGCGATCAGCGGCAGGCCCGCCGAGCGGGTCACCGCGGCGAAGGCGGCGAACATCCCGGCGAGCGCGCCGAGCCACCAGGTCGCCCGGCGCCGCCACAGCGCCGCCGTCACCGCCGCGAGCAGCAGGAACGTGAAGAGCGAGTCGGACATGAGCATGTGCTCGAGGGCGATCTGGTAGCTGTCCAGCAGCACCGGCACCGTCAGCGCCGCGCCGAGCAGCCCGGGCACGAGGTACCGCCAGCCGAGCCGCCCCGCGCTGCCGTCCGGCCCGTTGGGCCAGGCCGCCCGGCCCGCCCGCCACACCAGCAGGTACACCAGGACCCCGCCGAGCAGCCCGATGGCGTGCTGCACCGACACCATCACGGTGAAGGAGTGGAACGGCTTCAGCGCCCACAGCAGGATCGGGTAGCCGCTCGGGCGCGTCTCACCGGGCCGGAGCTTGAGGGCGGCTTCGAGGTAGCTGGGCGAGTCGCCCGTCCAGTGCGGCGCGGGGTAGCCGCGGACCGCGATGATCCGGATCCAGGTGGCCGCCACGAGCACGCAGGCGAAGGGCAATTGGGCAAGAACTGCCATAGGTCTGACGCGCACCGCCAAAGCCTACCCAGCCACGCCCATCAAAACGATCTGGACAGGCGGTGCCGGCGCCCTGCTCGTCCCATGCGTCCCACTAACGGAGTCACGACTCGGTGACAATGCCGGAGACCGCATCCGGACAGCCGATACCATCGAGCGGTCCCGGGACGAAAGGAAACCCCTCCATGGCGAACTTCACGCTCGACGACGTTCGGCAACGGACGTACAAGGCGCGTGACGCGTGGTGGACGGTCCTGCTGGTCGACCCGCTCGCCGCCCGCCTGGTGAAGTTCACCGCGAACCGGACCAGGATCACGCCCAACCAGCTCACCGTGGGCGCGCTGATCCTCGGTCTCGGCGCGGGCGCCTGCTTCGCGGTGGCGTCGTGGCCGTGGCTGCTGGCCGGCGCGGTGCTGTACCACCTGTCGTTCACGCTCGACTGCATGGACGGCAAGATCGCGCGGCTGAAGGGCACCGGGTCGGTGTTCGGCGCGTGGCTGGACTACATCTTCGACCGGGTCCGGGTGCTGGCCTGCGCGATCGCGCTGATGGCCGGGCAGTACGCGGCGACGGGGAACGTCGCCTACGTGTGGACGGCGCTCGGCGTCGTCTTCCTGGACATGCTCCGCTACATGGACGCGCTGGAGATCTACAAGGTGCGCTCGCAGATGCGCACCACGCTGCTGGAGGCGCGCCGGGAGGCGGAGACGCTGGAGGCGGCGGTCCGGCGGGCCGACGGCGGCCAGGGCGGGCTGCCCGACGCGGGCGAGGTCGGCGCGGACCTGCGCTCCGCCGAGGGCGCGCTCGGCACCGACCCCGAGATGGAGGAGCAGGTCGTCGGCGACACCGAGCGCGCCAACGCCGACCTCCAGGCGGGCTTCTACAAGCGGTTCCCCTGGTACATCCGGATCCGCAACGTGCTGCTGCGGGGCCGGATCCGCCCGCACCTGATCAGCGGCATCGAGTTCCAGATGGGCGTGTTCATCGTCGCCCCGGTGATCGCCGCGGCCGTGCCGGGCGCGATCATCCCGGTCGTGTGCGTGAGCGCCGCCGGCATGCTGGCCTTCGAGCTGTTCATCATCTACAAGTTCTGGCTGTCCAGCCGGGACTACAGCCGCAGCCTCGCCAAGCTGAACGGCACGATCGAGGGCTACCGGGCGCAGCTGCCCGCCGAGGAGCCGGCGCACTCCGGCGCCGCGGTGGTCGGCAGCTCCGGCTGACCACGCCGCCGGCCTCCACGACTCGCGACGGCCCGGCGGGAGGCGCGCCCCATGCGCGCTTCCCGCCGGGCCGTCCGGTGTTGGAGGTCACGGTCCTCGCCCGCGCCCGCCTACCGCCCCTGGCCGGCGGCGGTCCCGGTCACGGGGCGGCGGCGAGGAGGTCGGTCCACTGGCGGCAGACCTCGTCCAGCCCGTAGGCGGCGCGGACCTGGTCGCGCGCCAGCGCCGCGTCCGCCTCCCACCGGTCCAGCGCGACCGTGCCGGAGATCGAGGCGGCCATCGCGGACGGGTCCGCGTGGATCCACCGGGTGTCGTAGATCGTCTCCGCGCCGGGCCAGCCGAGCAGCGCCGGGACGGCCCCGGACGCCATGCCCTCGGCGGGCGCGAGGTGGAAGCTCTCGTCGTCGCTGGTGGACAGCACGAACCCGATCCGGCGCAGCCAGGACGCCACGTCGCGGCCGTAGGAGTCGAACACGACGCCGCCGGACAGGACCGGGGACCGGCGGATGCGGCGGAACACCTTCTCGTAGTGGGCGCGCTCCTCGTCCTTCTGCCAGATCCACCAGTACTCCCACGGCAGCTTGGACTTGACGAAGAGGGTGAAGCGCGGGTCGTCGCGGCGCAGCTCCTCCAGCGCGTCCAGGGCGAGGTCGAGGCGCTTGCGGGACGGCGCGATGCCGATCATGCCGAGGTGGTGCTCGGCGCCGGCGAGCTTCGGCCGGTCGAGCTGCCGGTCGTCCACCCAGTTCGGCACCGTGGTGATCTTGGACATCGGCCAGCCGAGGATCTCGTGGGTCAGCCGCGCGTAGTGCGGGCTGACGCAGATGACCTGGTCGACGGCGTCGATGTCGAGGTGCCGGGGCCAGCGCGCGTACAGCTCGAAGCGGTGCAGCCGGACGACGAGCCGCTGCCCGGGCCGCTTGCGCTGGGCGAACCAGATCGCGTTCGGCCCGCACCACTCGCAGACGATCACGTCGGCCCAGTCGACGAGCTCCTGGCTGCGCTCCTCGTCGTGGACGCGCAGCGCCGCCCACGGGTCGACGCGGACCTCCATGTCGGGCCGCGACCTGAGGTAGTCGAGCAGGCGGGTGAAGAACTTCAGGTCGTGGCCCGCGACGCCGACGCGCAGGCGCCGCCGCCCCTCCGCGGGCTCCGGCGGGGCCGGGACGTCCGAGGCGGCGGAGCTCCGCGCGTGCTCCTCGGCGGCGGCGAGGACGGCGGCGGACGGCTCCGGGAACGTCTGCGCGAGGCAGTCGCGCAGGCGCCCGGCCGCGGCGTCCAGCGTGAACCCGGCGGCGGCGGTCCGGCAGCGCTCGGCGGCGAGGGTGTAGACGTCGGGGTTCTTGCCGATGATCGTCAGCGCGTCGAGGACGTCGTCCTCGGTGGCGGAGAACAGCGGGTAGTCGACCCCGAACAGCCGCTCGTGCATCGGCGTGCGGTTCAGCACGACGGGGACGCCGAGCGTCCCGCACTCCAGCACCTTCGTGGACAGCTCCAGGCTCGCGTCCATCTCCGGGTGCCGCCAGGACAGCCCGACGTCGGACGCGGCCGTCAGCCGCATCGCCTCCGCGCGCGGGTGGCCGCCGTGCCAGACCACGCCCTCCCCGGACTCCAGCGCGGTCCGCATGCGGGTCGCGAACCCGGGGTCCTTCGGGTCGTCGTGGATCTTGTCGCCGACCATGTGCAGCTCGGCGTCCACGCCCCGCATCGCGAGCAGGCGCGGCAGCGACGTCATCTCGTAGGTGTTCCAGCGCGGCGCGAACTTGCCGGTGTAGACGAGCTTGAGCGCGCGCCCGTCCGGGGTGCCGTCGGGGCGCGGTTCCAGGCCGTCGGGCAGCACCACGACGGGCGGGAACAGCACGCTCTTGCCGGCCGTCGCGGGGACGGCGCTCTCCAGGAAGCCACGCAGCTCCTCGGTCTGGCAGAGCAGCACGCGCGACGCGTCCGCGATGCGGCGCAGCTCGCCCTTGGCGGAGCCGGTGAACTCGGCGGCGGACTGCGGGACGTCGGTCAGGTACGTCCACAGGCGCCCGGCGAGCGGGCCGCCGGACAGCTTGCCCGCGAGGCGGCGGCCCCGCACGACGACGAGGTCGAACGGTTCCGGCTCGTCGACCCGGGCGAGGATCGCGGCGGCCTGCTTGGCCGGCATGCCCGCCTCCCCCGCGACCAGGCCCTCGGCGTGCGGGCTGCGGACGGTCACGCCGGGCAGGGCGCGCAGCGGGTCGACCAGCCGGCCGGTCCGGACCGGGGCCTTGAGCACCAGGGTCACCGCGCAGCCGGCACGGGCCAGCGCCTGGACCATGCCCTGGGCCCAGATCGCCGATCCGTCGATCAGGTTCAGGTCGACGTCGCCGTAGACGAGGGCGCGAGGTGGCACAGCAGTTCCTTTCAACGAGGCAGCGTCATTTCCGGGGGCGGACCCCCGGACCCCCCGGGCCGCGCCCGATGAGAGGGTTCGAGCAGGTCGTGCAGCCGGTCCGGCGTGGTGGCGGCGGCGTCCCAGTCCAGGAGCGCGAGCGTGGCGGGCGGCGCCTCCCCCCACAGGACGAGCGGCAGCGAGCGGGCCGCGGCGATCTGGCGGACGTCGTGGAGCGCGCGGTCCCGGTCGTACATGCCGGGGACGCCCAGGTAGGCCCAGGGGCCGCCGGGCTCGCCGGCCGCCGCGTCGACGACGACCAGATCCACGTCCGCGGTGTCGAGGACGATCGTGGCGTCGTGCGGGTAGAGCGGGATCACCTTGGCGTGCTCGCGGAGCGCCGCGGCCGTCGCCGGCGCGAAGATCCCCGCGATGACGATCCCCTCGTACGGCGCGGCGGCGAGCAGCCGGTCCTCGGGCCGGTCGATCCGGTCGAGCTGGAGCCGCTCGCTCCCGGACGGCGGCGGCCCCTGCTCGGGGCCGTTCCGCTTGCGCCAGAGCCGGTACAGCTCCTTCGGCAGCCGCGTGCCGCGGCGGCGCGGGTTGCGCGCCGCGCCGGCGACGAGCCGGCCGAACTGCAGGGCGACCGAGGTCTCCAGGGCGCCGAGGCGCCGCTCCAGCTCCTGGACGCGCGCCTCGCGCTCCCGCAGGGCGGCGCGCAGCCGCGCCGCCTGCCGGTTCGCCTTCGCGCCGTCGGCTCCGCTCATCCGAGGGCTCCGTTCTCGCCGAGGAACGCCATGACCACTTCCGCGATGCGCGGGCCGGCGTGGCCGTCCCACAGCGGCGGCTTGCGGTCGCCGGCCTGCGCGCCGGACTCCAGGACCTTGCGGACGCCCGGCACCAGCTCCTCGAAGGTGACGAGCCGGTTGGTCCCGTGGGTGATGGTGATGGGCCGCTCGGTGTTCGGCCGGACGGTGAGGCACGGCACGCCGAGGATCGTCGTCTCCTCCTGCAGGCCGCCGGAGTCGGTGACGACCGCCGCCGCGCCGCGCACGGCCGCGATGAAGTCGATGTAGCCGAGCGGTTCGAGGACGTGCACGCGGTCGTGGTCGCCGAGCCCGGCGGCCAGCAGGTTCGCGCGGCCGCGCGGGTGCACCGGGATGACGAGGTCGGCCAGGTCGGCGACGCCGTGCAGGTGCCGGACGAGCGCGGCGGCCGTCCCCGGCGCGTCGACGTTCGCGGGCCGGTGCATGGTCGCGAGGACGTACCGGTCCGGCAGCCCGTGCGCGTCCCGGACGCGTCCGGTGTCGAAGGAGTCGAGGTTGGCCAGCAGCGTGTCGATCATCGGGTTGCCGACCAGGTGCGCCCGCTCCACCGGGACGCCCTCGTTCGCCAGGTGCCCGATCCCCTCGGGGCTCGTCACCAGGCAGATGTCGGAGAGCTGGTCGGTGAGCCGGCGGTTCACCTCCTCCGGCATGGTCATGTCGAAGCTGCGCAGCCCGGCCTCCACATGGGCGACCGGGATGTGCAGCTTGGCCGCGACCAGCGCGGCGGCGATCGTCGAGTTCACGTCGCCGTACACGATGACGAGCACCGGTGAACGGCTCGTGAACTCCCGTTCAAGGCCGACCATGAGGGCGGCGGTCTGCTCGGCGTGCCCGCCGGAGCCGACGCCGAGGTTCACGTCGGGCTCGGGCAGTCCCAGCTCGTCAAAGAAGATCTCCGACATCCGGGCGTCGTAGTGCTGCCCGGTGTGGATCACCGCCTGGTCGGCGCCGGCGGCCCGCAGGGCGCCGATGACGGGCGCCGCCTTGACGAAGTTGGGGCGCGCCCCGAGGACGTGCACGATGGGTGACACCACAATTTCCCTTCTGTTCATCAGGGTTGCCTACGCTCCGTCGCCGTGCGGAACCTTGCCCTGAAAAAGCCGGTTTACCTGCTGGGACTCACCTGGCGTCAGATCCGCGACGATCCCGGGCGGGCGCCCCGGCTGGCGGTGCGGCTGCTGGCCCGGGCGGCGCCCGGGCCGCTCGGCGGGCGCCGGCTGCGCCGGTCCCGGCTGGCGGTGCCGCGGCCGCGCGGCGCCCGCCGGGAGAACGCGGAGCTGCGCGCGCTGCTGGCGCGCACCCCGCCGGTCTCCGGCGGCGCCGCCCGTCCCCGGAACGGTTCCGGGACGGGCGTGCTGCAGTTCGTGACGAACGCGCTGCCGGCCACGAACGCCGGCTACACCGTCCGGACGCACCGGATCGCGCTCGCGCAGCGGGAGGCCGGGTTCGACACCCACGTCGCGACGCGGCTCGGGTACCCGCTCAGCCAGGGGCTCGGCGACGCGCGGGCCCGCGTGGACGTCGACGGCGTCCCGTACCACCGGCTGCTGCCGTGGCTGCCGCCCGCCGGTCCGGTGCGGGCCGTCGAGAAGGGCGCCGACCTGGCCGGGCGGCTCGTCGAGGAGCTGCGCCCGGACGTCCTGCACGCGGTCAGCAACCACCTGAACGCGGCGGTCGCGCTGGAGCTGGGGCGCCGGTACGGGCTGCCCGTCGTGTACGAGGTGCGCGGGTTCCTGGAGGACTCGTGGCTGTCGCGCGACCCGGCGCACAGCGCGTCCGACGAGTTCTACCGGCTGACCCGAGAGCTGGAGACGCGCCGGATGGCCGAGGCCGACGCGGTCGTGACGCTCGGCGAGGCGATGCGGGCGGAGATCGCCTCCCGCGGCGTCCCCGAGGAGAAGATCTTCGTGGTGCCGAACGGGGTGGACGAGGCGTTCCTCGAACCGCTGCCGGACGCCTCCGGCCTGCGCGCGGAGCTCGGCATCGCGGCGGACGCCACCGTCGTGGGCCTGACGTCGTCGTTCTACGGCTACGAGGGCATCGACACGCTGATCGACGCGGCGGCGCTGCTGCGCGACCGCGGCGCGCCGGTCACGCTGCTGCTGGTCGGGGACGGACCCGAGCGCGGCGCCCTGGAGCGGCGGGCGGCCGGGCACGGCGTTCACGCCGTGTTCACCGGGCGGGTGCCGATGGGTTCCGTTCGCCGCTACCACGCGCTCCTCGATGTCTTCGCGGTCCCGCGCCGGGCGGACCGGGTCTGCCAATTGGTGACGCCCCTCAAGCCGCTGGAGGCGATGGCCGGGGGAATCCCCGTCATAGCCAGTGATGTCAGGGCACTTCGCGAAATCGTGGAACCCGGCGTGACCGGCGCGTTAACAGTTCCGGAAAACGCGGAAGCATGGGCGAATTGTCTGGAAGAGCTGGCTTACAGTCCCGAAAGAAGGCGAAAAACAGGACAGCGGGCCCGGGAATGGGTTCGGGCGGAACGCACCTGGCGGGCCGTCGCGACGGGATACCGGGCCGCCTACGGCCTGCGGCCCCCGATGGGGCCGTAGCGACCGACATCGCCTCGATCGAACGAATCGCCATACCTGACATCCGGGAGCGCGCCGGGCGCGCGCACCGATCTCGAAGGGAGCCGGGCATGGATCTGGTGGTCATCGGACTCGGCTATGTGGGACTTCCGCTCGTGCGGGAGGCGTGCCGGGCCGGGCTGCAGGTCGGCGGTCTGGACCGTGACGCGCGGGTGGTGGCCGGGCTGAAGGCCGGGCTGTCGCACATCGACGACGTGACGCCGGCCGAGGTGGCCGACATGCTGGCGGCCGGGTTCGCGCCGAGCCTGGACGAGGACGTCCTCGACGGCGCCCGGACCGTGGTGATCTGCGTGCCCACGCCGCTGTCGCCGGACGGCGGTCCCGACCTGACCGCGGTGCGCGGCGCCGCCGAGACCGTCGCGCGGCATCTCCAGCCCGGCGCCCTGGTGGTGCTGGAGTCCACCACCTACCCGGGCACCACCGAGGAGGTCGTGCGCCCCATCCTGGAGACCTCCGGGCTGGTCGCGGGCGAGGAGTTCCACCTGGCGTTCTCCCCGGAGCGGATCGACCCGGGCAACGCCGTCTACGGGGTCCGCAACACCCCGAAGATCGTCGGCGGGCTCACCGCGGCCTGCGCGACGGCCGCCGCCGCGTTCTACGGCAAGTTCGTCGAGCGCGTCGTGCAGGCGAAGGGGACCCGCGAGGCCGAGATGGCCAAGCTGCTGGAGAACACCTACCGGCACGTCAACATCGCGCTGGTCAACGAGATGGCGGTGTTCTGCAACGAGCTCGGCATCGACCTGTGGGACGCCATCGACTGCGCCGCCACCAAGCCGTTCGGGTTCCAGGCGTTCCGGCCCGGCCCCGGCGTCGGCGGGCACTGCATCCCCATCGACCCGAACTACCTGTCCTACAAGGTCCGCTCCCTGGGCTACCCGTTCCGGTTCGTCGAGCTGGCCCAGGAGATCAACGACCGGATGCCCCGCTACGTCGCCGAACGCGCCCAGCAGCTCCTCAACCGCGAGGGCCGCGCGCTGAAGGGCGCCAAGGTGCTGCTGCTGGGCGTCACCTACAAGGCCGACATCGCCGACCAGCGCGAGTCGCCCGCCCGGCCCGTGGCCCGGCGGCTGGCCCGGCTGGGCGCGGACCTGTCCTTCCACGACCCGTTCGTCACGGAGTGGCAGGTGGACGGCGCTGCGGTGCCGCCCGCCGAGGGCGACCTGCCCACCGCGCTGGCGGACGCGGACCTGGTGATCGTGCTGGCCGACCACGCGGCCTACGACGCCGAGACCCTGACCCGGCACGCCCGGCTGCTGTTCGACACCCGCGGACGCACCAGGGACGTGCAACTCGAAACCGTCGAACTGCTCTAGCGGGACGGCGCTCTGGCGGACCGGCACGAGTCGCCCGCGGCCGTCCACATCGCGGACAAGGGGAATTCATCAGTGATTTCCATGGGCGACGAAGACTCGAGCAGCAGGCGATTTTACCGGCACCTTGCGGAGTGAGTGAAATGCGGATCTGTGTTTGCACGGTGGTGCACCATCCGGAGGATGCGCGCATTCTGCACCGGCAGATACGCGCGCTCCTCGACGCCGGCCATGAGGTCACCTACATCGCGCCCTTCCGGGCGTGCAACGTGACCCCCTGGCGCGAGGTCAGCCCCGTGGACGTCCCGCGGGCCACCGGGAGGCGCCGCCTCCGGGCCCTGCGGGCCGCCCGCCGGGCCATCGCCGAGCACGCCGGCTACGCCGACGTGATCCTCCTGCACGACCCCGAGCTGCTGGTCGCGCTGCCCCGCGAGGCGCACCGCCGGACCGTCGTGTGGGACGTCCACGAGGACACGGCGGCGGCGCTCACCGCGAAGGGCTGGGTGCCCGGGCCGGTCCGCCCGCTGCTGCGGCCGGCCGTCAAGCGGCTGGAGCGGCGCGGCGAGCGGCGGCTGAAGCTGCTGCTCGCCGAGGAGGGGTACCGGGCCCGGTTCCGCGGCGACCACCCGGTCGTGCCCAACACCACCTACGTCTCCGACCTGCCGCCCGGCCCGCCGGACGACCGCCGCGCCGTCTACGTCGGCAACCTGTCGGTGGCGCGCGGCGCGCTCGACATGATCGAGATGGCGCGGCTGCTGGCCCCCGAGGGCATCACCGTCGAGCTGATCGGCTCCGCCGACCCCGACGTGCGGCCCGCGCTGCGCGAGGCGCAGCGCACCGGGGTCCTGCGCTGGTACGGGTTCGTCCCGAACGACCGGGCGCTGCGGATCGCCGAGGGCGCGATGGCGGGGCTCGCGCTGCTGCACGACGAGCCCAACTACCGGCACTCGATGCCCACGAAGGTCGTGGAGTACATGGCCCGCGGCGTCCCGGTGATCACCACGCCGAACCCGCCCGCGGTGGACATCGTCGACCCGGCCGGCTGCGGGCTGGTCGTCCCGTTCGGCGACCCGGCCGCCGCCGCCGAGGCGGTCCGGAGGCTGCGCGACGATCCGAAGCTGCGGGTCGGCATGGGCCAGCGCGGCTACGCGGCCGCGCGCGCCCGCTTCCACTGGCCGGTCCACGCCGAGCGCTTCGTGGCGCAGCTGGAGGCGTGGGCGGGCCGCAGCACCTCCGTCGTCACCGACCCGGTCATCGCCCCGCACCCCATGGCGGGACCGCTGCCGGAGCCGATGTCCGAGCAGCTGTCCGAGCCTCTTCCCGAAGCCGTCCCGGACTACTGACAGGTCCGCCGGGGCCCGCGGCGCGGCCCGGTCAGGTGCCCGCCGACCAGGTCTGGAGGCGGCCGGCGACGGACCGGGCGAGGCGGGCCGCGGCACCGGGCGGGCGGTCCACGTCCACGACCACCACGGCCCGGCCGACCCGGAGCGCGATCATCCCGGCGGTCGGCCCGAGCTCGTAGGCCCGCCCGGCGGGGATGTCGGGGCGCTCCCGCGCCTGCGACTGGACCGCCTCCAGCGCTTCGAGCATCCGCTCGGCCGCCTCGGGCGTCTCCGCCACCCAGCGCACGCTGACCGTCAGCCCGCGGACCGCCGTCTCGGGCACCGCGTCGTCCCCGGCCTTCGCACCGCCGGAGGCGTGGGGGGTCGGCGACGTCCCGGCCTTGCCGGCCGCCTTCCCGGTCGCCTTGCCGGTGGCGCTGGCCTTGGCGGACGGCGTCGCCGACGGCTTCGGACCGCCGGACGGCCGCCCCTCACCCGGCCTCTTCCCGGCCGACTCGTTCCAGGTCGTCTCGTACGTGCAGGACACCGGGCGCGGCAGCGTCACGCCGCCGACGCTCGTCCGGGTGGGGCGGGCACCGCGGTCGTCGGCGTGCACGGCGGCCAGGTCGGCCTTCTTCAGCAGCGAGCAGGCGTCCGGCCAGTCGTCCACCGGCACGCCGCCCAGCTCGGCGGGGCCCGTGCCGTCCGGGCCGCCGCGCAGCGCGACCAGCCGCGCCGCACCCGCCGGGCGCGGCGCCGCCTCCGCGACCGCCGCGTACAGCAGCCCGCCCGCCGCCGCCAGCCACGGCCGCGCGCCGGGCAGGTCCGGGTCCGTCGCGAACGGCGCCGGGGTCGTGGACGCCCGGCCGTCCGCCGGGTCCACGACGTCGACCCCCGCCGGGAGGAGCTGGTCCGCCAGGCGCGGCCGCAGCGCGTACACCGTGCCGCCCGCCTCCGCCAGCGCCGCGTATCCGGGGACGTCGCGCGACCACGCCACCGTGCCGGAGGGGACGTCGACCGCCTCCATCCGGTCGGTGCCGGCGCCCTTCCCTTCCTGGTGGCGGACGACCACGAGCCGCCCGCCCGCGAGGACGGCCGGGCACATCCGGTCGCCGCACACCCCGTCGCCGTCCCACTCGGCGATCCGGTCGCCGGCGGCGGTGAACGCGCGCAGCGCCGCCCCGTCCGCGACGAGGACCGCGCCGTCCAGCACCCGCACCTCGGGGGACTCCCCCGCCGCGAGCGTCCGGCTCCACAGGACCCGCCCGTGCCCCGGGTCGACGGCCAGCAGCCGCCCGGGCTGCCGCGGGCAGCCGACCGCGAGCGCCGCGAGGGCGTCGCCCCGCCGCCCGGGGGCGGCCCCGCCGTCCGCCGGATCGCCGGCCGGGTCCAGGGCGTCCGAGGGCTGCGCCGCGCCCTCGAACAGCCGGCAGCCCTTCGGCAGCGGCGTCCGCCACAGCCGCTTCCCGCTCAGCGCGGACACGCCGTACAGGGTGCGGCGGCCGTCGTCGGTGGTCAGCACCACCCCGGCGCCGGCGGGCCAGCGCAGCGTCGCGCGCGACACCGCCGCGGGGCGCTCGCCGTCGCGCCGCCACAGCTGCGCGCCCGACAGCTCGTCGAACCCGACGAGCAGCCGCTCGCCGCGCCGCCCGTCCCGCTCGAAGTAGGCGACGAGGCGGGACCGGGTGGACGTCCAGCCGAGCAGCGTCCACCCGGTGCGGCGGTAGCTCCAGCGCGGGGCGCCGTTCCGCGCGTCCCGGACCACCAGGCCGCCGCCGGACGCCGCGACGACCTGCCCGCGCGCCACGTCGTAGGCGACGCCGTCGTACCCGGCGGCCGATCCCCCGTGGATGCGCGTGGTGTCCTCCCAGCTCACCGCGAGCGGTCCGGGCGGCGGGCCGACGTCGGTCTGCGGCGCGACCGGCTGCGAGGTGACGGTGTGGCGGACCTGCCACCACTCGGCGTGCAGGACGAACCGCTCGACGAGGACCGCGCACAGCGCGACGGCGAGGGCGCCCGCGACGAGGCCGAGCGCCACGCGGACGCCGCCACCCGGCCCCGGCCGGCCGTCAGGCCGCCGCCGGCTCCCGCCCACGCCCGTGCCGCCTCCCTGTTCCGCCGACCGCATGTCCGTCCACTGGCCGCATAGTGTGGACCCCCACCTTGCCGTGTCGCGCCCGCCCGCGCGACACGGCCCGGACGGATTCGCCCGGGGACGCCCCGCCCTCCCGGGCCGGGCACCACCGGAACCAGCAGGGAGGGTACGTGGAGGTCTTCACCCGGTGGCGCACCTGGGACGCCGCCCGCGCGGACCTGGAGTCGTCCGGCGACGGCGCCCGCGTCGACCTCGGCGCGCTGGCCGCTGCGGCGGACGCGGCGCGGCGCTGGCACGGCGACCAGCGGCGCCCGACCGGCGAGCCGTACGTCGAGCACCTGCTGGAGGCCCTGGAGGTGCTCGTCCGCGGCGCGGGCGTCACCGATCCGGCGATGCTGTCCGCCGTGCTGCTGCACGACGTGGTGGAGGACACCCCGGCCACGCTCGCCGACGTCGAGGACGCATTCGGGCCCGAGGTGACCGAGCTGGTCGACTGGGTCACCAAGCCGCCGGCGGGCGGCGCCGGGCGGCAGGCGAAGCGCGCCGCGAAGTCCGCGTACCTGCGCCGGCTGCGGGACGCCCCGCCGGAGGCGGTCCTGGTGAAGCTCGCCGACCGGGTCAGCAACGTCCAGCGGCTGGACCGGATGCCGCCGGACTTCCAGCGCCGCTACTACGCCGAGACGGTCACCTACATCGTCCCGCTGGCCGAGCCGCACCCGTGGTTCGCGGCCTGGTACGCCGAGTGGCGCGAGGCGTTCTCGCACCTGCGCTAGCCCGGCCGATGACCGGTCGGTCACAAAGTGGGATGATCGGGCGCATGGAACGCGAGTGGGTGGTCGAGGAGAGCGTCGCGATCGAGGCCGGCACGCGGGCGGTCTACGCCGCGGTCGCCGACCTGCGGCGGATGCGCGAGTGGAGCCCCGAGGTCTTCGCGACGTGGATCCGCGGGCGGGCCGTCCGGCCCGGCACGAAGTTCGTCGGGTTCAACCGGCTCGGCTGGCGGGTCTGGTTCACCACCTGCGAGGTGACGGTGGCCGTCCCCGGCGAGGCGTTCGCCTTCCGCGTGTCGAGCTTCGGCCTCCCGGTGGCGCTGTGGGGCTACCGCATCGAGGACGTCGGCGGCGCGGACGGCGCCCGGACGCGGCTCACCGAGTACTGGGAGGACCTGCGGCGGGGCACCCGCGGCGCGGGGCTGGTCTCGCTGCTCGGGAAGGTGTTCACGGGCGTCCCGGCCGAGGAGCGCGCCGCGCTCAACCGCGCGGGCATGCGGGCCACCCTCGGCCGGATCAAGGCGGGCGTCGAGCGCGGCTGAGCCGGGCGTCGAGCGCGACCGGGCCGCGCGGCGCCACCGGAGGGCGGGCCGCCCTTGGCAGCAAAACGAGAACCTGTTCTACTTACCGGTGTGACAAGTGCCGCGCAAGTCCATCCGATCCAGGGGCACGAGGTCGCGCTTCCGGTACAGATCCGGGACGCCGCCGTCGCCTCGGCCATGTTCGCCGTCCCGGCCGCCGCCGCGCAGGCCGTCATCGCCTACTCCGGCTTGGAGATCGCCGAGGTGTGGTCGGGCCGAGGAGGCAGGTCGGGGTCGGTCGGCCGGGGAGGAAGAGCGATCTGCTCGCTGGCGTTCGTCCGCTACGCCGACGGCGACCTCGGGCCGTACCACGAGTTCGCGGTCGCGTTCCTCGTGCGCCCGCCCGGGACGCCGCCGCCGTCCGGCAGGCTCGGGCGGCTGCGCGGCATGCGGGACGTGGGCGCGTTCATCCACTGGCTCCCCGTGAACCAGGAGTTCACCCTGGAGTGCGGGCGCAGCATCTGGGGCTTCCCCAAGGAGCTCGCCGACATCCCCATGGACCTGGCCGGACGCGTCAAGCGGTGCGCCGTGCGGTTCGGCGGCCGCACCGCCATCGAGGTCGCCGTGCGGCCCGGCGCGCCGATGCCGGGCGGCGCCGGAGCGCCCAAGGTGGACGCGTACTCGTGCCTGGACGGCGTCACCCGCCGGACGCCGTGGACGCTCACGCCGTCCGACGTCCGGATGCGCCCAGGCGGCGCCAAGGTCGTCTTGGGCGACCATCCGGTGGCCGAGGAACTGCGGTCTCTGGGCCTGGACCGGGCGCGCGCGCTGAGCAGCACCACGGTCGGGCACCTGTCGATGACCTTCGACCCGGCCGAGGAGGTGCGCCCATGAGGCGGACGGCCCTGGTCGCCGGCGCGGCCCGCGGCGTCGGGGCGCTCGCGGCGCGGCGGCTCGCCGCGGCGGCGTGGGACGTCGTCGCCGTGGACACCGACGAGGTCGGGCTCGCGGCCACCGCGCTGCGCTCGCCGAACACCCACGTCCGCACCTGCGACGTCACCGACCCCGAGGACGTGGCGGACATCCTGGGCGTGACCGGGGCCGTGCACCGGCTCGTCATCGCCCCGCCGCCCGCCTACGCCCCACCGCCTACCTACGCACCGCCGCCCGCCTACGCACCGCCCGGCGCGCTGGAAGCGCCGCTGGACGAGGTGATGCGGCGCGCGTTCCTCGGTCCCGCCGCCCTTGTGAGCGCGGCGCTGCCCGGGATGCTGGAGCGCGGCGCGGGCGAGGTGATCGTCATCGTGCCGTCCGGCGCGTCCCCCGCGACGGCCGCCGCGTCCGCCGCCGCCCGCGCCTACGTCGAGGCCCTCGCGGCCGAGCACCACGGGCGCGGCGTCGCGTTCCGCTGCGTGAGCCCGCCCGCCGGCGTCCCCGACCGGCTCGTCCTCGACGAGATCGACCGGTCACTGGCGCGGCCCGGCGACGTGCACGTGGCGCCCGGCGGGAGGACCGGGCCGCTGCGCCTCGCGCTGCGCCGCCCGCGCCCGCCCCGGGCGTCGGCGCCGCCGCGCTGAACGTCGGGGGGACCGCATAGGCTTGTCTCTTTCGCCCCTTAGGGCGCCGGGGGCCGTCCCCGGCGAGCCGAGCGCGAGGAGCAGCCTGCATGTCGTCCCAGGTCACCGGGCGGCCGACCGAGCCCGGCGGCACGGTCAAGGACCGTGAGATCGCCGCCGAGCAGCGGTACGTCGACATCGCCTACGCGCGGCTGGAGGAGATGCGCGCGGACGCCCAGGCGATGATCCGCGAGGGCTACCGGCAGTCGCTCGCCGGCACGAAGGGCTCCCTGGTGGACCGCGACGCGATGGTCCACCAGGCGGCGCTGCGCGCCCAGGCCCTCGACATCGCCGACGACGGGCTGGTGTTCGGCCGGCTCGACCTCGCCCCCGGCGAGAAGCCGTCCGGCGAGGTCCGCTACGTCGGCCGGATCGGCGTGCGCACCACCGAGCACGACTCCCTGGTCATCGACTGGCGCGCCCCCGCCGCCGAGGACTTCTACCGCGCCACCCCCGAGGACCCGCGCGGCGTCGTCCGGCGCCGCGTCCTGCACTCGCGCGGCCACACCGTCGTCGACCTGGAGGACGACCTCCTCGACCCCGACGCCGCCGACGGCATGACGATCGTCGGCGACGGCGCGTTCCTCGCCTCCCTCGCCCGCGCCCGCGAGGGCGCGATGCGCGACATCGTCGCGACCATCCAGCGCGAGCAGGACGAGGTGATCCGCGCGCCCGCCGACGGGACCGTCCTGGTCCGCGGCGCCCCCGGCACCGGCAAGACGGCGGTCGCCCTGCACCGCGTCGCCTACCTGCTGTTCCGGCACCGCCGCCGGTTCGGCTCGCGCGGCGTGCTGGTGGTCGGCCCGAACCGCCGCTTCACCGCCTACATCGAGCGGGTGCTGCCGTCCCTCGGCGAGGGCTCGGCGACGCTCCGCTCCCTCGGCGACCTCGTCGACGGCGTCACCGCGACCGTCCACGACACGCCCCCGCTCGCCGCGCTGAAGGGGTCGGAGGCGATGGCGGCCGTGCTGCGGCGCGCCGTCGCCGACCACGCCCCGGGCGCGCCCGACGAGCTGCGCGTGGTGTTCAAGGGCGTCGTCGTCTCCCTCGACCGGCGGACCCTCGACCGCGTCCGCAACGACGTGCACCGGCGCAGCCGGGGCAGCGTGAACGCGGCCCGCCGCCAGGTCGCCGAGATGCTGCTGGACGCCCTGTGGCGGCGGTTCAACGACCTCGGCGGGCCGGAGGCCGCGCGGGAGGCGGAGGGCGCCGAGGCCGGCCTGTGGAACGCGATCCTCGCCGCCGACGGCCTCGCCTCCCTGGACGACGAGACCGGCCGCCCGGCGGGCGACGGCACGCCCCGCGAGCAGTTCGACGCGCGCGTCCGCGAGCAGCGCGAGTTCGCCGACTTCCTCGTGGCGTTCTGGCCGATCCGCCGCCCCGCCGACGTGCTCCGCTCGCTCGGCGACCCGGACCGGCTGCACCGCGCCGCCGGGCGCGAGCTGCACCGCGACGACGTCGCCCGGCTCGCGGCGTCCTGGGCCGCCCCCGCCGGCGGCGACGCCCCGTTCAGCTACCAGGACGTCGCCCTGATCGACGAGCTCGACGCGCTGCTCGGCGCACCGCCGCGCCCGTCCCGCCGCCGCGCGTCCGCCGCCGCCGACGACCCGTTCGTGGTCGACGGCGTCAACATCCTCACCGGCGAGGAGGTCGCGGAGGACGACTGGGAGCCGGAGATGCAGGAGCTCACCACGTCGATGGAGCGGCTGGAGCGGTCCCGCCGCGTCGACGACGGCGTGGTGGAGGAACGCCCCGAGTACGCGCACATCGTCGTGGACGAGGCGCAGGACCTGTCGCCGATGCAGTGGCGGATGCTCGGCCGCCGGGGCCGCCAGGCCAGCTGGACGGTCGTGGAGGACCCGGCGCAGAGCGCCTGGGAGGACCTCGCCGCCGCCCGCACGGCCATGGAGGCGGCGCTCAGCGGGGAGCGCCCGTCGTCCCGGAACCGCCGCCGCCGCAAGCCCGCGCCGCGCCGCACCCGGCACGAGTACGAGCTGACGACGAACTACCGCAACTCCACCGAGATCGCCGCCGTGTCCGCGCGGGTGCTGGCGCGCGCGCTGCCCGAGGCGCGGCCGGCCCGCGCCGTCCGCTCCTCGGGGATCGCGCCGGCCGTCCGCGTCCTCCCCGAGGCCGGCCTCCCCGCCGCCGCGCGGGAGGCCGCCGAGGAGCTGCTCGGGCAGGTCGAGGGGACGATCGGAGTGATCGTCCCGTTCCATCCGGCCGAGACGCACGACGAGGGCACGATCCCGCTGCCGCACGAGATCGCGTCCGCGCGGTGGGACGCCGCCGCCCGCGCGCGCCTCGCCGCCGGGCTGCCCGACCGCGTCCAGGTCCTCGACGTGCTGGAGGCCAAGGGCCTGGAGTTCGACGCCGCGGTGATCGCCGCCCCCGAGACGGTCGCCGCGCAGTCGCCCAACGGGCTCCGCGTCCTGTACGTGGCCGTCTCCCGCGCCACCCAGCACCTGGTCGTCCTGACGTCCGCGCCGGAGTGGGAGGGCATCCTGCTGTCCGGCTGACGCGCGCGGCGCGGGCCGGGCCCGGATCCGCGGATCCGGGCCGGGTGCCCGCCGGTCAGTTCTCCAGCCCGGCGAACGCGCCGGGCTCGTACGAACCGCCCTTGCTGCGGCAGATCACGCCGAGCCGGTTGGCCGCGTTGATCATCGCGACGAGGTAGACGAGCGCGGCGATCTGGTCGTCGTCGTAGTGCTCGCGCACCAGCGCCCACGTCTCGTCGGACACGCCGTGGTGGGCGTCGGCGAGCCGGGTGCCCTCCTCGGCGAGCGCGAGCGCGGCCCGCTCCGCCTCGGTGAACACGGTCGACTCGCGCCAGGCGGCGACCAGGCCCAGCCGGACGGCGGTCTCCCCCGCCGCCGCGGCGTCCTTGCTGTGCACGTCCACGCACCAGCCGCAGCCGTTGATCTGGCTGGCGCGCAGCATCGCCAGATTCTGGACGCTCTCGGGCAGCGACGACTGCTGGATCGCCAGGCTGACGTTGAAGAACCGCTTGCCGATCTTGGCGCCGAGCGCGTTGGCCATCAGGTCGAACCGGGATTCCATGGCTTCTCCTCTGTAGCGGACTCCGAAGTGGGCTCCGTGGCGGGGCCGTGCGCCGCGCGGCCCGTCCGCGCGGCGTCCTGATGCCATGGAGATGCCGGCGCCCCGGCCCCTGTGACGGCGCCGCGCTGTGACCTACGCCACCGGCCGCACCTGTCACAGGGCGGCGGCGGGCGGCATCTCATGCGCGTGGCAGCCTTGACGACGAGCAGACAGGAGCCGGCGATGAACGACCCCGAGGAGCGAGCCAGCACTCCGCTGGAGCCGGCGAGCACCCCGCCGGAGCGGCCCGGCCGCGCCGACGCCGCCACGGAGGCGTTCGTCGCCCACCGCAACCTGCTGTTCACCGTCGCCTACGAGATGCTCGGCTCCGCCGCCGACGCCGAGGACGTCCTCCAGGAGACCTGGCTGCGCTGGATCGGCGTCGACCTCGACGGCGTGCGGGACCGGCGCGCCTACCTCGTGCGGATCACCACCCGCCAGGCGCTCGGCCGGCTCCGCACGCTCCGCCGCCGCAAGGAGTCCTACATCGGCCCCTGGCTGCCCGAGCCGCTGCTGACCGCGCCGGACGTGGCCGACGACATCGAGCTGGCCGACAGCCTCTCGATGGCGATGCTGCTGGTGCTGGAGACGCTCGCGCCGACCGAGCGGGCCGTGTTCGTGCTGCGCGAGGTGTTCGACCTGCCCTACGACGAGATCGCCGAGGCGGTCGGCAAGTCGCCCGCCGCCGTCCGCCAGATCACCAGCCGCGCCCGGGCGCACGTCGCGGCGCGCCGGCCGCGCGGCCCCGTCTCCCCGGACGAGACCGCCGGCGCGCTGGAAGCGTTCCGGCGGGCGATCGAGACCGGCGACCTGCAGCGGCTGCTCGACGTCCTCGCGCCGGACGTCGTGTTCCTCGGCGACGGCGGCGGGGTCGCGCAGGCCGCGCTGGAGCCCATCACCGGAGCCGACCTGGTGGCGCCGCTGGCCGCGGGCCTGAACCGGTTCGGCGCCGCCGCGTCGCTGCGTCCCGCGCACGTCAACGGCTACCCGGCGCTGGTGTTCCGGCTCGACGGCGAGATCGACACCGTCATCGCGGTGCGCATCGACGACGGCCTCATCACCGGCCTCTACGCCGTCCGCAACCCCGAGAAGCTGTCGCGCATGACCGAGGAGACCCCCGTCCTGCGCTGAACCGCGGGCGGCGACGGGGGCGAGCGGCGACGGGGGGGACGACGGCGACGGGGCGCGCGGCGGGCCGGGCGCGGTTAGGCTGGCGCTGCCTCCTTACGACACCGCCAGAACGGAGATCGATGAGCGGCCGGAATCCCGCCCCCCGCCGCAGTTACGGCGGCCGCTCCGCCGAGGAGCGCCGCGCCGACCGGCGGGAGCGGCTGCTCGGCGCCGGCCTCGAACTGTTCGGGACCCGCGGCTACGCGGCGACCTCCATCGAGCGGCTCTGCGCCACCGCCAGCGTGTCCACCCGCAACTTCTACGAGGAGTTCTCCGGGCGCGAGGAACTGCTCACCGCCCTGCACCGGAGCATCAACGAGCGCGCCCGCGCGGCCCTCGACACCGCCTACGCCGAGGCCGCCGCCGACCCGCTGCCCGCCCGCGTCGAGCGCGCGGTCCGCGCCTTCGTGACCGTCACCGCCAGCGACCCGCGCTGGGCGCGCATCGCGTTCGTCGAGGTCATCGGGGTCAGCGCCGGCCTCGAACGGCACCGGCTCCAGTGGCGCGCGCACTGGGAGGAGACGATGCTCGCGATGATCCGGGAGGCCGTCGGGCGCGGCGAGGCCGCCGACCGCGACTACCGCCTCACCGTCATCGCGATCATCGGGGCCGTGAACAACCTCGTCCACCACTGGTCCGCCCGCGACCAGACGATCCCGCTGGACGACATCACGGCGGAGCTGACCCACCTGATCCTGTCGGCGATCAGATGATCGGCGGGCGGCCCGTCCGCGTCATGCGCCACGCGGTGCGGTAGGAGATGGGGCGGCGGGGGCCCGCCGGCTTGCGCCAGCCCTCCAGGAAGCCCTTGAACCACGGCTTCAGGGCGCTCGGCTTGCGCTCGCGCAGCAGGGTCATGCCGATCCACACCGCGAGGTAGGTGAACGCCAGCGGCCACGGCAGGTTGCGGCGGGCCAGCCAGACGCGGTTGCGGGCGTTGTACCGGTAGAACATGTCGTGCCGGGTCGGCAGGACGGCCGGGTGGAACATCACCGCGGACGCGTCGTACACGATGTGGTAGCCGGCGTTGAGGATCTGCCACGCGAGGTCGGTCTCCTCGTGGGCGTAGAAGAAGTCCTCCGGCAGGCCGCCGCCCGCGTCGAACGCGGCGCGGCGGATCGCGCACGCGCCGCCGAGGAACGTCGTGGCCTCCGACGAGCGCTCCGGGTCCCCGGCGCGCAGCCGGGGGACGTGCCGGCGCTCGCCCCGCCCGCCCTCCGGGTCGCGGACCCGGAACGACACGACGCCGAGCGCCGGGTCGGCGGCGAACCGGTCCCGCAGGTAGGTGCCGAGGCGGGTGGAGCGGTACCAGCCGTCGTCGTCGAGGAACAGCACCACGTCGCCGCTGGACGCCTCGACGCCGCGGTTGCGGCCGGCCGGGATGCCGACGTTCGTCGGCAGGCTGATCGTCTTGACGCGCTCGTCGTCGAACGGCGGGACCCCGGCGCGGTCGCCCACGGGGTCGACGCCGTTGCCGACGAGGACGACCTCGACGTCCGCGTGCTCCTGCTCCAGCGCGCTGCGCACGGCGCGGGCCAGCTCGTCCGGGCGGTTGCCCATGGTCAGGACGACGACGCTGAGTTTCACTTCAGTCTCCGGGAGGCCAGGATGCTGACCAGGTGCAGCAGGGTCTGGACGACCGCGACGACCGCGACGGCGACCATCAGCACGCGGATCGCGACGGGGGTGTCCGCACCGGTCAGGGTGTCGATCAGGGCGGCGGCCAGGATCAGCAGCGACAGCTCGACGGCGCCGATGATGCGGTGGAAGCGCAGCATCGACGCGGCCTGGCGGGCCAGCGCGATCCCGGTGGAGCGGGGCCGCAGCGCCCGGTCGCCGCCGGACGGGTCGGCGGGCAGCCCGGACTTGGCGCGGGCCACCACGACGTTGTCGGTCTCCGCCTTGATCAGCGCGGCGCCGAGCGCGGCGACGAGGCCGAGCTCGGCCCAGCCGCCGTTCTTCCAGCCGCCCTGCGCGGCGAAGCCGAGCCCGATGAGCAGGGAGATCTCCGACAGGTAGTGGCCGATGCGGTCGAGGAAGACCCCCGCCACCGACGTCCGCCGCAGGTACCGGGCGACCTCGCCGTCCACGCAGTCGAGCAGCAGGTAGACCTGGATGAGCAGGGCGCCGCCGAGGGCCGTCCACAGCGCGCCCGTGCCGGACGCGGGCAGCGACACCACGACGCCGGCGACGATGCCGCTCAGCATCATCAGGTAGGTGAGCTGGTTCGGGCTGAACCCGAGGCGCAGCGCGATCCACCCGAAGTACGGGGACAGGTCGCGCATGTAGAGGCGGCCCGCCCAGTGCTCCTCGTTCCGCCGGTCCTTCAGGCCGGGCGGCTGCCCGTACCGGCGGATGTCGGCGACCTTCGCCGCCTTGCGCGGCGGACGCTGGTCGCCCGCGTCCGGCGGACCGGGGTCGGGCGCGGGCTGTCCGGGGAGCTCAGCCTCCATGGGCCTGGACATACTCTTCCACCGCCTTGAGCGTCTCGCCCTTGTCGAGGCCGAGGTGTTCCAAGATCGTATAGCGGCCGGGACGGGTGCGCGGGGCGTACAGCACGGCCTCCGCGAACTGCTCCTCGGTCAGGCCGACGTCGGCCGGGAACCGGGGCAGCCCGTGCCTGCCGAGGCAGGTGAGGATCTCCGCGAGCCGCTCCGCGGCGGTGTCGCCGGCGTCCGCGCCGCCGAGCCGGCTGGCGCGCAGGTGGTAGCAGAACGCCGCGCCGATCCCCGCCAGCTCCCCGTGGTTGGCCGTCCCCGGGTAGAGCTGGTCGATGGCGTGCAGGATCTCGTGGTCGCCGCCGCTCGCCGGACGCGAGTCGCCCGCGAACGACATCGCCATCCCCGACAGCACGAGGCCCTCGGCGAGGACGGTGAGGAACCGGTCGGACTCGATGGAGCCCGGCTGGTGCAGCAGCGCCTCCGCGGCGGTGCGGGCGACGGTCAGCGCCATCCGGTCGACGCGCTCGCCGCACTGCTCGGCGGCGAGGAGCCAGTCGTCCACCGCGGAGAAGTTGCTGACCACGTCGCCGATCCCGGCGCGGACGAGCCGGTCGGGCGCGGTGTGCACGTAGTCGAGGTCGACGACCATCGCCAGCGGCATCACGACGCCGAACGAGCCCTTGCCCTTGTCGTGCTCCAGGGACGCGACCGGGGAGCAGATCCCGTCGTGCGACAGGTTCGTGGCGACCGACACCATCGGGATGCCCGACAGCGTCGCCGCGTACTTGGTCGCGTCGATCGTCCGGCCGCCGCCGATGCCGACGACGGCCTCGAACGTCCCGCCGCGCAGCTTGCCGGCGAGGCCGACGGCGGCGTCGACGGTGCCGCCCTCCACCTGGAACACCTCGCAGGCGGACAGGGACGGGCGGACGTGCTCGGCGATGTGGTCGCCCTGGCCTTGGCCGACGGCGATGGCCACCCGTCCCTCGGTGGCGATGCGCTTGTCGGCGAGCAGCTCGCCCAGGGCGGCGACGGCGCCGCGCCGCACGTCGATGGAGAGCGGCGCGTTCAGCATCCGCGTCAGCAGGGGCATGGGCCTCCTCGCTCGGGGTCGTCCCGCGTGTGGCGCCGGCGGCGTCAGTAGGTCTTGGCGATCCGGCGGGCCTTCTCCAGGTCGTCGTGGTTGTCCACCTCGACCCACTCGACCGCGCCGATCGGCGCGACCGCGATGCGGCCGCCCCGGTTCACCAGCTCCTGGTAGCCGTCCTCGTAGTACTGGTCGGGGTTCGCCTCCCACGTCGCCTTGAGGGCGTCCGCGAGGGGCTCCGCGGCGGCGGGCTCGATCAGGGTGGCGCCGATGTACTCGCCGTAGGCGGTCGACGGGTCCATCAGCTTGGTGATCGTCTTCAGGTGCTCGCCCTCGTCGAGGATGACCTTCATCTCCTCGTCGGCGAGAGTTTTCACGTTGTCCACGGCGAGGAGGATGTCCGGTCCGCGGTTGGCCAGTAGCGTCTTCTCGACGCTCACCGGATGGACCGTGTCGCCGTTGACCATGAGGACGCCCTTGGAGAAGTGCTCCCGAGCCAGCCACATGGAGTAGGCGTTGTTCCACTCCTCGGCCTTGTCGTTGTGAACCAGCGTGATGGACACGCCGTACTTCTCCTCGAGGGCGGCCTTGCGCTCCTCGACCGCGCCGGCGCAGTAGCCGACGACGATGACCACGTCGGTCAGGCCGACCTCGGCGAGGTTGCCGAGCGCGATGTCCAGGATGGTGGTCTCGCCGTCCACGGGGACCAGGGCCTTGGGGAGGGTATCGGTGTACGGCCGCAGCCTCCGGCCCGCGCCCGCCGCCAGCACCATGCCGATCATGCTTTCTCTTCCTCCCAGTCGACCATCACACCGCCGCCGCGACCGGACCGCGCCCACGTGGCGACGCCCTCGCTGCCGAACAGCACACCAAGGTAGGCGGCCAGCGCAGCGTACGCGAGCGGAAGCAGTCCGCAGAGGCCCGCGAAGGCCACACAGAGCATCCGGCCCTCCCAGCCGAGCCCGGCGCGGAGGGCGAGCCCCCGCGCCCGGAATCCCTGGCGGGAGCGGTACGCGACGTCGCAGTGGTGGAGCGCGAGGACGGCCGCCAGCACGTAGACGAGCGGTGCCGACACTCCCTGCGCAAACCCCAGTACGGCGAGGTAACCATACTCGATCGCGCGGATTATGGGCGGTACGAGCCAGTCCAGCCGTCCGGTGTGCGGATGGCCTGCGGAAGGACCCGCCAGCAGGATCACCACGATCGGGGCGAGCAGCGCGGGCGCCGGCGGGCCGGGCGCACCCGCGGCGAGCAGCAGCGCGGTGACGCCCGCGGCGGCGGCCGCGGCGGGCAGCGGCGGGAGCCGGCCGCGCGCCGTCCGGCCCAGCACCAGGCACACCGGCCCGTCGTCGCGGTGGTCCCCGACCTGGACGGCGGCGTTCACCGGTCCGCCGATCCCGGCAGGGGCGCCGCGTGCGCGAACGAGCCGTGCGCGTGCCCGGCGAGGACGAACGCGGCCGCGGCCGAGCCCCACACCAGCAGGACCGTGAAGGTGACCCGGGCGCCCGCGAGCGCGGCGGTGACGGCGACCAGCGCGAACCGCTCGCCGGCCGGGAGCGCGAGCGCCCGCACCGCGCGGCGCGCGACCTCGTTGCGGACGCGGTCCCGCCGCGGGCGCCGGCCGTACCGGGACGCCGCGTAGGACACGTCCATCGTGTGGCGGACCGACAGGAGCGTCAGCGCGGCCACCGCCGCCGCCCACGCGTTCCCGGCGAGGCCGGGCCCGCCCGGCGGCTCCGCGCCCGCGCCGGCCGCGAGGCCCGCGTACACGGCGGCCTCCTTGGCCCGGCCGAGCACGCCCGCCGGCCACGCGGCCCCGGGCGCGCCCTCCGCGCGCGCCAGCCCGCCGTCCACGCAGTCCAGCACGAACGAGGCGTACAGCAGGCCCGCGCCCGCGATCATCCCGGCGCGGGAGCCGGCGGAGAACCAGACCGCAGCCAGCGCCCCGAAGCAGAACGAGATGCCCGCGACGGTCTCGGGCGCGAGGCCGCGCGACGCCGCCCAGCGCACGAGGTACGGGGCGTACCCGCCGACCGCGTACGCCGCGACGAGGCCGTCGCCGCGGTGCGACGGGCCGCGCCGGCGCTCCGCGCGCCCGGGCGCCCCGCGTGCGGCGGCCCGCTCCGGGCGGGCGCGGTTCTCCTCCACGGCGTCGGCCGCCTCCGGTACGTTGAGCGTGGCGGGCCGGCGCCAGGGGCGCACCCTGGCCATCGGCGCCTCCAGGCGAGATCGAAGCGTGCGGATGACCGCTCAGCGTAGCGATTCGGTGACCGGGTGTCGCAGGAACGGGCGCGCACGTCCCGCGGGCGGCGCCGAGCGGCGCGAGCGGCGGTGAAAGGGAGAGATGGCGGCGCGGACGGTGGCGGTGGTGCTCGCCGGCGGGGTCGGCGAGCGCATGGGCGCGGGACGCCCCAAGCAGCTCATCGAGGTGGGCGGGCGGCCGATCCTGGCGCACGCGATCGCCGCGTTCGACGCGCATCCCGGCGTCGGCGAGGTGCTGGTGGTGATGGCCGCCGGGCACCTGCGCGAGGCGGGCGTGATCGCGGCGCCGTTCCGCAGCATCACGGGCGTGGTAGAGGGCGGCGCGACCCGCACCGCCTCGACCGTCGCGGCGCTGCGCGTGCTGGAGGACCGCCCCGACGACACGCGCGTGCTGTTCCACGACGCGGCCCGCCCGTTCGTGGACGCCCCGGTCATCGACCGGGTGCTGGACGCGCTGGACGGCCACGACGCCGTCGCAGTGGGCGTGCCGTCGCCGGACACGATCGTCGTCGTCGAGGACGGGGTGGTCGCGTCCATGCCGCCGCGCGAGACGATGAGCCGGTTCCAGACCCCGCAGGGGTTCCGGCTCGGCACCATCCGCAAGGCCTACGAGCTGGCCCTCGCCGATCCGGCGCTGCGCGCCACCGACGACTGCGGGATCGTGCACCGCTACCTGCCGGACGTGCCGATCCGGGTGGTCGCGGGCAGCGAGCGCAACCTCAAGGTCACCCAGCCGCTCGACGCGGTGGTCGCCGAGCACCTCGCCCAGGAGGACCTGCCTTGATCTTCGAGAAGTCCCCGGCCGTCATCGGGCACCGCGGCTACGGCGCGGGCCGGCCCACCCCGCCCGGCGCGTCGTCGCCGGTCGCGGAGAACACCCTGGAGTCCCTGCTCGCCGCCGCCGAGGCGGGGCTGTCCTGGGTGGAGATCGACGTGACCCGCACCGCCGACGACCACCTCGTCCTGCGGCACGACCCGACCGTCGAGGGCGGCGACCACATCGTGGACATGCCCGCCGACGCCAGCGGCCTGCCGCTGCTCGCCGACATCTTCGAGGCGCTGCCCGCGGACGTGGCGGTCGACGTCGACGTCAAGACCGTGCTGGAGGACGCGGTGGACGCCCCGTCTCGCCGGACGGGGGCTCTGCTGCTGCCGGTGCTGAAGCGGGAGGCGCGGCGGCGCCGGCTGCTGGTCACCTCGTTCGACCCGGCGCTGCTGGTGTTCCTGCGCGGCGAGCTGCCGGACGTCCCGCTGGGCCTGCTGACCTGGCTGCGGTTCCCGATGTGGCACGCGGTCCCGGCCGCGGCCGGGCTGGACCTGCAGGCCATCGCGGTGCACACCGGCTCGTGCGGGTTCGAGCACCCCGACAGCCGGCTGCGGCCGCTGGAGCACTGCGTCGACGTCGCGCACGAGGCGGGCCTGGACGTGATCGCCTGGTGCCCGGCCGCCGACCGCGCCCCGGACTACGCGTCCGCAGGAGTGGACGCGATGGTCGTCAACGACATCCCCGGGGTCCTGTCGGCACTGGCGTAGTGGAGAGGCCGGCGAAGCGCAGGGGCGCCCTCAGACCGCCCCGAGGTCGGCCTCCACAGAGAACGGAGCCGACACCCTGACCTTGCCGGTGAACACCTCTCCGTCCCGGTAGGCCCCGCTCGCCGGGTCCAGAACATAGGTGTACAGCAACGGAACACCGGTGGCTGCTTGCTCCACTCTCCAGTAGAAGGCGATGCCCGCCTTGGCGTACTGATCCACCTTCACGACCCGGTCGGTGGTCTCCGAGCCCGGCGAGACCACCTCGGCCACCAGAAGCACGTGCTCGGGGCGGGTCGGCACGATGTCGATCGTGTCCGCCCGGTACACGACGACGTCGGGACGGCGATTGGTGAGCGGAACGTCCTGCAGTCGGACGTCGAAGTCCGTGTCGGCGTTCCAGTCCGGGCCTCCCGCCTCGTCCAAGGCGTTCGCCAGGATCCGAGCGAGGCGGTTGTGGCGCTTGGAAGCGCTGGGACTCACGACGACCATCCCGTCCACGACTTCGATGCCCGCGCACTGCTCCTCGGACCAGGAGTCGTACTGCTCCGCTGTGATCTGCTCGTGCATCCACGCGGGAGCGACCATCTCGGCGGTCATGGCGCACCTCCCCGAGCCCGCCCTGCGGACCGGCCCTGACCAGCTCAGCGTACCGTCCCGGCCACGCTAGCGGTCGCGGCGCAGGTCGTCGCCGCCGTACATCTGGGTCCACTCGCCGACGCCGTCGCCGGAGCCGCCCTGGGAGGACGGCTTGCCGCCGTCGTCGTCGAACGGCACCGCGCCGGACGCCGGACGCGACCCGCCCTGCGGCGCGGACGGCGACGGCGACGGGGAACCCGGCTGCGCCGAGCGCCCGTACTGGGGCTGCCCAGAAGGCTGTGCGGCGGGCGGCGCGTACTGGGGAGGCCGCCCCCACGGCGAGTCCTGTGCGGGCGCCTGAGGCCCGCCCAGCGGCGCCGGAGCTCCGGGGGCGCCCGGCGCTCCGGGCGGCGGGCCCATCGGCGCG